>CAMOKH010000099.1 GCA_946617675.1 uncultured Prevotellaceae bacterium
CCCCCGCCGCTGCCCGCATCATCCTGCCTGGCGGCGAGACCACCGGCATCAACGGTGTTGAGGCTGCCGAGGCCGACGCTGCCGTCTACAACCTGCAGGGTCAGCGCATCCAGAAGGCCCAGAAGGGTCTGAACATCAAGAACGGCCGTAAGTACATCGTCCGCTAAACAACCAAGCATTAAGACAAACTAATAAACAACGAAACAACGATTATGGAAAAGAAACAGTATATCATGCCCCAGGCCTCGGTGCTCGTCACCGAGGCCGAGGAGCTGCTCGCCGGTACAATCACTCTCAACGACGAAGGCGGCTCTGGTTCACTGAGTAATGATGAAGTCAACGTTCCCGGCTTGAGCCGCGAGGAGGAGGAATGGTAAACCGCGGCTGATGAAGACGAGATGGATAGCAGCACTGCTGCTGGTCATGACGGCGGCGACGGTGAGCGCCCAACAGTCGTGGTGGGGACTCTGGAACTCCAGTCAGGGCCTGACGGCCCGCTCGCCCCTCTACGACGGCAGCCACGACCTCTACGTCCGGCTGACCGCGCAGAACAGTCCGCTCCTCGTGGGCGGACGGATACACGGCGTGCGCTTCTACCTGAGCGACAAGACGGCGGTGCGCTCGTGCCGCGTCTGGCTGTCGTCGGCCTACGGCAGTGCTCCGCTGATCCAGTGCCAGGTGCCCTTGGCCGACCTTCGCGACCTCAGTCACGACGGTCAGGCCACTGAGGTGAGCTTCGCCGACGCCGTCGACGTACTGCCCGCCCAGAACCGCTATGCCAGCGTCTACGTCGGCTTCACCCTACAACTCGACGCCCAGCCCGCCTGCCACCTCATGGGCAGCGCGGGCAAGGGCGCCGCTAACAGCTGCTTCTACAACGGTCAGGACATCAGTGCCACCTACGGCGCGCTGGCCCTCCAGGTGCTGGCCACGGGGCCGGCTATTGCCGAGCGTGCCGTCACGGCCCAGGCCGTGGGCGAGCAGGTGGCGCTGGGCGGCGGCGAGGCTACGCTGCCGCTGACGGCCACGAGCCAGGGTGCCGAGCCGGTAGAGAGCGTCGGCTATGTCGTCACCATCGACGGCGAGTCACAGCCCGAGCGCAGCTACACGCTGCCGCAGGCGGCCGACGAGATGGGCTGTCCGTTCAGCGTGCCCGTCAGCTACAGCGTGCCTGCTGCCGCCGTGCCCCACGCCCTCAGCGTGGCACTGACGCGTGTGAACGGCACGCCGCTCTCCGCAGCCGCCACCGCCCCGGCGGCGACGCTCATCGCCCTGAGCCGCCCGACGACGAAGCGCACGGTGATGGAGGAGTTCACCGGCTCGTGGTGCCACAACTGCGTGCGCGGCATTGCCGGCATCAACCTCATCGCGCAGCAACAGGGCGACCGCTTTATTGCCATCGCCGTACACAGTCAGGACCCGATGGAGGTGGCCGCCTATCGTGGCAGCACCTTCTATAGCGACTGCATGAAGGTGCTGGGCGGACTGCCCTCGTGCAGCATCGACCGCTGGATAGACTGCGACCCCTACTGCGGGCGCAACACCACCGGCGCCTTCCTCACCGACGACCTCGTGGCCGAGGCGCTGCAGCGCACGGCGGTGGCCGACCTCACGGTGAGCACGTCGTGGACCGACGCCGCCGAGAGCTCACTGCGCTGCGACGTGGCTACCGACTTCGCCTACAGCGTCGCCGACGGCCACTACGCCCTGATGCTGGTGCTCACGGCCGACGGACTGACCGGCACGGGCACCGACTGGCAGCAGCGTAACGGCTATAACGACTACACGGGGACGGAAGAGGCCCTGATGGCCTACGCCGGGAAGGGCATCTACCTGACCGACATCACGTTCGACCACGTGGCTGTCGACGTGGCTGGCGTCGACGGCGGTCTTGCGGGCAGCATTAGTGCGCCCATCGTGGCCGACCAGCCCCAGCACTACATCCACACCTTCGACGTCGGCAGCAACACGCTGGTGCAGGACCGACAGCGCCTGAGCGTCGTCGCCCTGCTCATCGACACGCGCGACGGTTCGGTGGTCAACGCCGCCAAGACCGCCGTCAGTTCGGCCGTCGGCATCGCGCCCGTCCCGTCTGCTGCAACCATGTCGCAGCAGCCCGCGGCCTACGATCTTCAGGGCCGCCGCGTCGCTAAGCCCTCCCGTCCCGGCGTCTACATCGTCGGCGGAAAGACAATCATCCGATAGACTACGAATTTCACGGATTAAAGGTCTACTACGAATTTCACGAATTATACGAATTCTTGCGCGTCAACACTCAGCACGCCGAGACCATTCGTATAATTCGTGAAATTCGTAGTAGACCTTTAATCCGTAGTCTTCGTCTTAGAGCTTAGCCAGTTCGATGACCTTGTCGATGGCAGCCGAGAGACCGTCGGCGTTCTTGCCGCCAGCCTGGGCGAAGTGGGGCTGACCGCCGCCGCCGCCCTGAATGAGCTTGGCCGCCTCGCGAACCATCTGTCCGGCGTTCAGCTGGTGAGCGCTCACCATGTCGTCGCTCAGCATGATCGTGAGCTGGGGCTTGTCCTGGTTCACCGTGCCGAGCACGCAGAGCAGCGACCCTTCGACGGCGGCGCGTACCTTGAAGGCCAGGTCCTTGGCGGCAGCGGGCTCCATGGGCAGCTGGGCGCTGACCACGGTGACGCCGCCTACGGTGCGGGCCTTCTCGACCAGCTGCTTGGCGGCGCGCTCTACGGCCTGGGCCTGGAACGCCTCTATCTGCTTCTTCATCTGGTCGTGCTCCTCAACATACTTGCGGATGACGCCCTGCAGGTCCTTCGCGCCGACGAAGAAGCTGCGCACGGCCTTCATCGTGTCCTCAAGCGTGTAGAGTAGCTCCTCGCACTCGCGGCCCGTCTTGGCCTCGATGCGGCGTATGCCGGCGGCGACGCTGCTCTCGCTGACAATCTTGAAGAAGCCGATGCGGCCCGTGCTCTTGGCATGGATACCGCCGCAGAACTCGCACGACGGACCGAAGCGCACCACGCGCACCTTGTCGCCGTACTTCTCGCCGAAGACGGCGATGGCGCCCATCTTGCGGGCCTCCTCCATGGGGGTGTCGCGGTGCTCGTCGAGGGGAATGTCCTGGCGAATCATGTCGTTCACCAGTCGCTCCACCTGGCGCAGCTCCTCGTCGGTGACCTTCTGGAAGTGCGAGAAGTCGAAGCGCAGCGTGTCGGGGCTGACGAACGAGCCCTTCTGCTCGACGTGGTCGCCGAGCACCTGCTTCAGGGCGTAGTCCAGCAGGTGGGTGGCGGTGTGGTTGGCTGCCGAGGCGTCGCGCTTGTCGGTGTCGACGCAGGCCATGAACTCGGCCGTCGGGTCCTTAGGCAGCTTCTTCACCAGGTGAATCGACTGGTTGTTCTCGCGCTTGGTGTCGAATATCTCGATTGTCTCCTGCTCGTTCACCAGCACGCCCTGGTCGCCCACCTGGCCGCCCATCTCGCCGTAGAACGGCGTGTAGTCGAGCACCAGCTCGTAGTATTCGGCCTTCTTCTGCGTCACCTTGCGGTAGCGCAGTATGTGGCATGAGTATTCGGTGTAGTCGTAGCCCACGAACTGCTGCTCACCAGCGGCTGAATCGCTGGCCACGGTGACCCAGTCGCTGTTCTCCACCTGGGCGGCGTTGCGGGCGCGCTCCTTCTGCTTCTGCATCTCGACGTCGAACTCCTTCTCGTTCACGGTGAAGCCGTTCTCGCGGCAGATGAGCTCCGTTAGGTCGAGGGGGAAGCCGTAGGTGTCGAACAGGCGGAAGGCCTGCTGGCCGTCGAGCTCGGTCTTGCCCTGAGCCTTCAGCTCGGTCATGGCCTTATCGAGCAGCTGTATGCCCTTGTCGAGGGTGCGCAGGAAGGCGTCCTCCTCCTCCTTCATCACGCGGGCTATCAGTGTCTGCTGGGCCTTCAGCTCAGGGAAGGCGTCGCCCATCTCTTCAACCAGGGTGGGCAGCAGCTTGTAGAGGAAGGCCTCCTTCTGGCCGAGGAACGTGTAGGCGTAGCGCACGGCGCGGCGCAGTATGCGGCGGATGACGTAGCCAGCCTTGGCGTTGCCCGGCAGCTGGCCGTCGGCTATCGAGAAGGCCACGGCGCGCAGGTGGTCGGCGCAGACGCGCATGGCCACGTCGGTCTCTTCCTTCTCGCCGTATTTCATATTACAGATCTGCTCCTCCATCTTGATAATGGGCTGGAAGATGTCGGTGTCGTAGTTGGAGTGCTTGCCCTGCAGCATGCGCACCAGTCGTTCGAAGCCCATGCCCGTGTCGATGACGTTCATTGAGAGCTTCTCCAGCGAGCCGTCGGCCTTGCGGTTGTACTGCATGAAGACGAGGTTCCAGATCTCGATCACCTGCGGGTCGTCCTGGTTGACCAGCTCGCGGCCGGGGCGGCCGTTCTTCTTCTCCTCCTCGGGACGGCTGTCCACGTGAATCTCAGAGCAGGGGCCGCAGGGGCCGGTGTCGCCCATTTCCCAGAAGTTGTCGTGCTTGTTGCCGTTGATGATGTGGTCCTCGGGCACGTGCTTCAGCCAGTAGCCGGCAGCCTCGTCGTCGCGCTCCAGGCCCTCCGTGGGGTCGCCCTCGAAGACGGTGACGTAGAGGTCGTCGGGGTTCAGCTTCAGCACGTCGACCAGGTACTCCCAGGCCATGTCGATGGCGCCCTCCTTGAAGTAGTCGCCGAACGACCAGTTGCCCAGCATCTCGAACATCGTGTGGTGGTAGGTGTCGTGGCCCACCTCCTCGAGGTCGTTGTGCTTACCGCTGACGCGGAGGCACTTCTGCGTGTCGGCTCGGCGGCGCGGCTCGGGGTCGCGTGTACCTAATATGATATCCTTCCACTGGTTCATGCCGGCGTTGGTGAACATCAGCGTGGGGTCGTCCTTGATGACCATCGGTGCCGAGGGCACGATGGCGTGCTGCTTCGACTCGAAGAACTGCTTGAACGAGTCGCGAATCTCTTTTGCTGTCAACATACTATTTACGATTTACTGATTTTCGATTGTCGATTTACTCTTTTCGATATGTGATTTAAAATTTGGGTGCAAAGTTACGAATTATTTTCGGATTAAGCCGCCTTATTTCCGAATAATTTCGTAACGGGGCGACGGATTGAAACCACAGAGGGCACTGAAGACACGGAGGAATTATGATAAAGTCAATGTTATAATGCTTGTATGCGCGGGCGCACGTAAAAAAGTTTAAAAGTGCCTACACTAACCGTCGCTGCCGCTAACCGCGACCGCCAACAACGACATCTGAAGAGGCCGCTCGAACGTTCTTGACGCCGTTGCTGAGGCTGCGCACGAGCAGGGTGGCGGTGATGAGCTGGTGGGGCAGGTCGAGCAGGGCGATGAGGGGCGTCAACATGATGAACAGGGCCAGGACGGCGCTGTAGGCGAGCCAGAGCCGGCCGACGGCGGCCGACCGGCGGCGGCAGAGCAGCAGGGGCAGGGGGAAGGTGGCGACGAAGTACCAGTTCCAGCTGCTTTCGAACATCTGTGAGATATACGTGAGGTAGACCATCATGACGAAGACCAGGGCCTGGGCCGTGAAGAGGACGACGTCGTAGGCGCAAGCCAGCCGCCTGCACCCCAGCCACCACTCGGCGGCGGTGACGAGCAGCGCCGAGAGCAGCAGCAGGCCGAAGACCACCGTCGGTGTCAGCGGCGACGACGGCTTGGGCG
>CAMOKH010000100.1 GCA_946617675.1 uncultured Prevotellaceae bacterium
GCGACTGTTGGACGAGGACGGTGTGCTGGTGTATTCTACCACTATTACATCAGGCACGTTGGTTCTGCCCTCCTACCTCTCAGGCAACTACGAGCTTCAGATTATCCGTGGCAACTTCTGCTTCTACGGTGACATCTCGCTGTAAAACAATCTCTCTGTGCAAACTTTCCTTGTGAAAGTTTGCACAATTCTATTTATTATTGTATTTTTGCACAGCAAATTCCATTATGACAAAACAATCCGCAAAGATGATTATGAAGAAAGCGACACTATTTCTTTTGACAGGTTTCTTGCTGACTATTATTTCAGCAGGATGTAGTAAAGATGATGAGTTAGGAAATGATCCTATCAATAGTGAAACAGGAACCAATCAGAATCCTAAGGCTTTACTTTATAAGGAGATTATTGGCGGATGGAAATTAGTAAAGACAATACCGGAAGAGGAAACTTTTTGGGGCATTGATTATTTTTACTTTTCCTCAGATGGTTCATGTACATATCATCACAAGCTTCAATCAAAGTTTTATAAAGTGAAATATGATATCATAGAGCGAGATGACTGGAAGGTTCCGACTATAGATTATAGGAGTCTTCCAACCAGTTTTCATTTAAGGCTATTTCCAGATCATTATGGGCCCTTCCCTTTTGTTATAGAGGGTAATAAAATGCATATAAACGCTATGGCGTATTATTATACTTATACAGCCTTTATGTTTGAACGTGTAAATTAAAGAAAATGAGAGTAAAAATAATTATTGGCTTTGTGCTAGCCATTAGTATACTCACAGAGGGTCTGTCCCCCCGTGAGCACAGGTACTAAGTTCAATTTCTGGGATTTTTATGCCTCATTCATTTTTTTATAAACAACTATACTTATATGACAAGAAAGATAAAAGACAATCTACGCATTATCAGCCTTGCGGGACTTTTTATAGTCCCGCAAGGATGTTGCTTTGACGGTGAAGAAGTTGATGTGTATTTTAGTAACAAAACTTCTGAGCCTATTTGGGTGCATATGCAATCTTCAAAGTATGTTGAAGGTGATATTGTGGGAACGATGGGACTCTATGCAAGACCATGGTCATATGACAAATTGGCTCCAGATAGCACATATGTATGGCGTGACAATAGGATGAGTAATAATGGCTTGGGGTTTGTAATAATCAGACAGAGTACCATTAACAGATACGACTCAACCTATCTCGCCACGCATTGTTTGTATGACAGTATTTTTTATTTAACAATGTCACAACTAAATGATGTGAATTATAGAATTGAATACAAGGGAAAATTGGATAGCGTTAATCATATAATATCACGGTAGTACGTGTACTAAACAAGTATGAAGACATGAAAAAACTATCTGTAATCGGGCTTATGATTGCCTGCTGCGTCCTGTTGGACGCTTGTAAAAATGACTCCGACAAGGATGATGATGGCGTGGTCTGGATAGAGCATGTGGTCGATGCCGTCTATGTGGTCAATGCCGGCAATGCCGCCGCCTCCATACCTGCCAGCATCACGGTGGTGGATGTAAGGAACCACAGGGCAACGCAGGACCTGTACAGGACGCAGAACGGAAACGACATGGTGTCGACGCCTTCTGACATGGTGACGGCATGGTTAAGTAAGCGCATCTTAGTCGTCTATCCAGATAAGGACCTGCTGGAAGAGATTGACGGCCAGACGCTGAAGTCGCTGAAGAAGATCTCCACGACAGGACTGTTTGGCGACAAGGGCAAAGGGCCCAGAAAGATGATGTGGCATTGGAAGAATCTGTTGGTACTCACCGATGCCGGCTACGTGCTGAGCTTTTCAAGCGACGCGCTGGAGGCAGAGGCGGCCTACGAAGTAGGTCCGGGGGCAACGGCCATGTACACTACGAAGGAAAACGCCATTGAGGTGCTCCATTCCGGGCAGGGGACAGAGGCTCCCTGCATATCGGGTGTTAGTTTTTATGGCAGTTCCGCACCATATACCGTTACTTCCGAACTGTTGACAAATCCTGTGGAGTATATCCGTGTATTTGACGACAACTACGCAGCCTTCATCCTGAATGCCGGGAACGACGGCAAGGCGGGGAGTGTCATTCAGAGACGGTGGGGCCAGGAGCCAGAGCTGCTTAAGATAGCGGATGCCACTTTCGCGTGCAACGGTAATGACAACAAAGGCACTGCGCTATATATGGTGAACACATCAGCAGCCGGAGCCAAGCCCACCTATAGCAAGTATAACATCGAGACAAATACTGTCAGCACCTTCATTGAAGACGGTGAAAAGTACCCTACCGCCATTGCCGCTGATGATGCGTATCGCAATACCATCTGCGTCACTTCGCGTCCGTCGGCAGACCAAAACAGCACGGCAAATGGCCATGTGGCCATTTACGACCACGAAGGTCAGCTGCAAGGGAAGTATGAAGTGGGTGTTAACCCCTCTCTCATCGGCTTTGGCTATATCAAAGTTTACGAGTGAATAAAAGGAAAACATAGTACTCCAACCTTTAAAAACAAGAAAAGCGATGAGTCCGTAAAATAACCAGGAAAATATTTGGCAGTGTGCATTATTTTCGGTAATTTTGCACCTGAAGACATGTTATACGGGAATCGGAGGGACCTGTCCCCCCGAGGATTCAAAACGTAAATGGAAGTTATGAAGAAAAGAAGTTTGTATGTATTGTGCAGTGCATTGATGTTTGTTTCCCCTTTCTGCGGATGCAACAATGACAGCGACAGCGAGAGCGAGAGTGATTCGGGCATTCAGTTAAGGAATTTTGCCAATAGTGGCTGTAAGCCAATGGAAACGAGGAGTGGAGACGGTCAGTTACCCACCGTAACCGAGTACATCGAATACAAAGGTATGGATGGTGGCTACTTGTCGCTAAACCACGTCAATGCCCGCTTTACCTGCTCCAGTCAGCTGCGAATGGAAGCCTCAGTGTCAGGGTCTGAAATTACGATTTTGGAATATGTGTATCACCCTACCGAGGAGTACATAAGCGCTGCATGTGATTGTCCATACGACCTCTATGGTGAGGTAGGTCCCCTTGCTGCCGGAGAGTATACCGTCATTATCCGTCAAGGTGAAAAAAGCCAACGTGAATTGTCCCGCTTTACTATTGACTATTCAAAGGGGCTAAACGGTAAGTCCACCATACGTGAATGGCCTTGGCCGTGAGGTAGTTAACAGGACGGCCGGAAGCCGCCCGTCGGCAGATGGCTCATGAAGCTAATACAGATACAGATGATACAGTTGTTTTCTAAGGAGTCCTCGCGTACTGCGCGCACACGGTACGCGTGAGAAATTTATAGAAACAAGTGTATACATCTGTATCTGTATTGATTCTGAATAGCGCCGCCAAACGACCCGTTTGGCGGCGCTATTCACACCGAATGGAGGCGCCAAACGACCCGAATAGCGGCGCCAAACGTATCACACATATCTCATTTCCCCTCTGCCAGCTGCATCAGGTACTGACCGTAGCCGTTCTTGAGCATGGGCTGGGCCAGCTGGCGCAGCTGCTCACGGCTGATCCAACCCTTCTTGAAGGCAATCTCTTCGAGACAGGCCACCTTCAGACCCTGACGCTTCTCGATGACCTCGATGAAGGTCGAAGCCTCGGCCAGCGAGTCGTGGGTGCCGGTGTCGAGCCAGGCGAAGCCGCGCTGCAGCGTCTGTACCTTCAGCTTCTGCTGGGCCAGGTACTCCTGGTTGACGGTGGTAATCTCGAGCTCGCCGCGGGCGCTGGGCTTGATGTGCTTGGCAATGTCGACCACGGAGTTGGGGTAGAAGTAGAGTCCGACGACGGCGTAGTTCGACTTCGGGTGCTCGGGTTTCTCCTCGATGGAGAGGCAGTTGCCCTGGTCGTCGAACTCGGCCACGCCGTAGCGCTCGGGGTCGTTGACCCAGTAGCCGAAGACGGTGGCCAGTCCTTTCTGTTCGGCATTCTCGACGCTCTGGCGCAGCAGTGCGCTGAATCCCGAGCCGTAGAAGATGTTGTCGCCCAGGACGAGGCAGGCGCAGTCGTCGCCGATGAACTCCTCGCCGATGATGAAGGCCTGTGCCAGTCCGTCGGGCGAGGGCTGCTCGGCATACTCGAAGCGTACGCCCAGCTCCTCGCCTGTGCCCAGCAGTCGCCGGAATCCCGGCAGGTCGTGTGGGGTCGAGATGATGAGAATCTCACGTATGCCGGCGAGCATGAGTGCCGACACGGGGTAGTAAATCATGGGCTTGTCGAAGATGGGTATGAGCTGCTTCGATATGCCCTTTGTGATGGGATAGAGGCGTGTTCCGCTGCCTCCTGCTAATACGATGCCTTTCATAAATCAGTATAATTGATGTTGATTTGGGGGCAAAGTTACGAAATAATCGTCAAATATTTGGCTGGTTTTCCGAAAATATTTAATTTTGCAGCTGAATTCGCAAATATATTATGCTAAATGAGTAGAAAACATCTTATGTTGTTGATATCGGGCCTGCTTCTTGTGACGGCAGCCACAAGGGCCCAGCAGGGCGACCGCTTCAGGGTGGCCACGCTCAACGTAGACGGACTGCCGCAGAAGATGATCGTGTTTAATATCAACGCCGACGGACCGGGGAGTGCCGGCACGGTGAGGATTGGGAAATACCTGCTGCAGCGGGGCTACGACCTGATGTTCTTCCAGGAAGACTTCAACTACCACGACGAGCTGAAGGTGCTGCTCGAAGACAGCTATACGTTCGACGAGCACAGCGGTGCCGTGGGCCTCGACTTGCCCGGCAAGAAGATTGACTTCCTGCACGCCCAGAACGAGCGCTTCGACTGCGACGGGTTAGGCGCGTGCTGGAAGAACGGCATCACGGCGGGCACCCCCGAGCGCACGGCGTGGAACAAGACCTTCGGTAAGTTCAGCCATGCCAACGACGAGCTGGTGACCAAGGGCTACCGCCGCTACGACCTGACGCTCACCGACGGTACGCCGCTGACGGTCTACAACATGCACATGGACGCCGGCGACACCCCCGACGAGGCCGAGCTGAAGGACGGCAAGGACCGCGAGGCGCGCCTCGCGGAGTGGCAGCAGCTGAGGGACGACGTCATTGCCCACTTAGGCAGCCACCCCATCTTGGTGGTGGGCGACATGAACAGCTTCTACTACCGTGACCCGGTGAAGGCCGAGTTCATCGATGCCATAGCGGCGTCGGGCAAGGGCACGGCCTACGACGTGTTCGTTGAGCTGGGCCTGAAGGGTGAGTACCCCGCCCCCCAGGAGGGCTATCAGAGCGTGGAGGAGGGCAACCTGCTCAACGGCGAGACGCTCGACAAGATTATCTACATCAACCCCACGGAGGGCATCAAGCTGAAGGCCGTCGCCTACAGTCTCGATACTGAGGGCTACAGGCGCGACGGCAAGGCGCTGGGTGACCACTTCCCGCTGGTGGCCACGTTTGAGGTGATGAAGCGTGACGACTCGAAGATTACCGCCGTCGAGGGCGTTGCGCCTGAGACGGCTGCCCCCGACTACTACAATCTGCAGGGTGAGCACGTCGCCCAGCCGGCTAAGGGTGTCATGATCGAGCACGACGGCCGTCAGGCTCGCAAGCGGCTGGTGAAATAACGGCCGTCAGGTATTTGTGTTGTTTATAGAAAAAAAGTCAGACCTATGAAAAAGAGAATACTGTTATCGTTGTCGTTAGCCGTGGCCATGCTTACCGCTCATGGTCAGACGCCAGACTATGACTACAAGATACTCCACCGCGCCGACACTACGGTGAAAGCCAAGATCGGCGGTATCAGCTTCGGCTCGCGCGACGTACGCTTCTACGTGTATGAATATCCGTCGACCGACCCCGACGGCCAGCCCGTCACCGTCAGCGGCATCATCATGGCACCGTCGAGTGTCGTCGACGGCAGCGACCCCTGCGACGGCGTCATCATGTTCAACCACCATACCATCGGCAGCCCGTCGGATGCTCCCTCGCAGGGCGAGCTCGAGGTGCCCAGCGGACTGCTGGCCAACCCGCTGCGCCCTAACTATATCATCGTCATGAGCGACTATATCGGCTACGGCTCGTCGGTCGACCACCCCGTGGCCTACCTCTGCGGCGACACCAACGCCCGCAACGCGCTCGACGGTCTGCTGGCCGCCCGCCAGCTGTTTGCCGACGAGGCCATTCCGCAGGGCAAGTACCTCTTCAACATGGGCTACTCGCAGGGCGGCACCGAGAGCATGTACGCCGCCAAGCTGTGCGACATGGACCCCAAATACAAGGGCATCCGGTTCAGCAAGACCTTCGCCGGCGGCGGTCTGCTGGTGCCTGAGAAAGCCTACGATGAATATGTGCGCCGCGACCAGTGCGACGCTATCAACGACGTGGCCATGTTTCTTATCTCCGTCAACGAGCACCGGCACTTAGGCATCAAGTACAGCGACCTGTTCAAGGAGCCGATGGCGTCGAACGTGGCCAAGGTCATCAAGTCGAAGGACAAGGGCGACCTCGGCACGACGGGCATCGACTCGCTCCACCAGCTGCTGCAGCCCGCCTACATGGACCTCAACAGCGAGCCTGCCAAGGCCCTGCGCGCGGCCCTCACCGACCTCAGCATGACCAACGGCTGGACACCCGACACGACCAAGCAGTACTACTTAGAGCACAGTCGCCACGACAACTACGTACCCGTGCAGTGCGGCCGCTCCATCATCTCGTGGATGAAGAAGCAGGGCTTCAAACCGAGCCTCGTGCCGGGCAAGACGTCGCTGCAGACCAACATGCTGGTGTTCAAGCTGAAGCATCAGCCGTCGGCCATCGTGTGGGCCATCCAGACGCTCGCCGCCGTGCAGTTCTGGCCCGTGGTCTACTATGAGGGCGAGCAGAACCGCTACTATCACGAGGTGGTGCACGACCTGAACCTGATGAAGGTCATCAAGTACCTGGAGAGCTGGGGGTTAGACCTGCGCAAGATGGTCCAGGAGAACAGCAGCCGGAGCTTCGCCGACGACCTGTCGGCGGCTGTCAGCGACGGTACGCTGCAGCCTGAGGGCAGCGTTCGCCAGCTGTCATCGGTGCGGCGTGCCAGCTTCTTCGACGTAATTGGCCGGATAAGCGACACGCTGGCCAAGGTCGACCTCACCATCACCGACTTATATGAGATGCTCGACGACTCAGGCATCTCCATCATCGACATCATAGCGGTCTACAATTACCTGACCTCGTCGGGTGCCCGCAGCATGGATGCGCCGTCGCTGACCGACGGTCAGGCCGTGGCCCCCGTCTACCTGCTCCGTCTCTACGAGCAGACGCTTGCCGACTGGTTCAAGCTGGCCGGCCACGACGTGGAGTACGAGTCGTGGGGGTGGTGAACAGTAATGTCTAAACTCCCACACTCCTAAACGCCTAAACTCCCTATGAAATAAAGAATAATAAATTCCAACAACAACAATATGAATATTATCAGCAAACTTTTCGGAAAGAAGGAGGACGAGCAGAAAGTCGGCGGCATGGAGGACTTCATGACGCTCATACGCGTGTATTTCCAGGCCGTGATGGCTGCCGACCTCCATATCACCAACTTAGCAGCACTGCCCGACCTGCGCGTGTTCAAGACCACGCTGAAGGTGCCCACGGTGAACAACCGCCTCGGCGTGGGCGAGAAGCAGCGCGTGACGAAGATCATGAAGGAGATGTACGACATGGACGAGTCGTTCACCCGTGAGATTGACCAGAGCATCCGCCGCCGCTGCAAGGGCGTGCAGGACGTCCAGACGTATATGTATCAGTTTCAGGGCTTTACGCAGGACATGATGATGCTCGTCACGAACCTAATGAAGTTCAAGCTCAGGATTCCGAGCCTCTTCAAGAAAACCATCTACACGATGACGGAGAAGACCGTCGACGACATCTTCAACAAGAACGACTTCACCGACGCCGGCGTGCTGAACACGGTGGTCGGCGTGAGGAAGTACAACCAGAAGCTCGGCTTCTCGCAGAAGTGGGTCACTGACTTCGTCTACCGCGTCGTGATGCTGGCCAAGAAGGAGAAACGGCCCTCGGACGCCGAGCAGAAGTGAACAACTTCTTAAATATTATTAAATAACTGTCGCGAAAGCAAGCCATTACCAAAAAAATGCCTACTTTTGTAGGATAAAAGTTCAGTCATGACAAAGAATGAGCAGACTCTAACCACGTTTGAGACCCGTGTCAGGCAGATGATCCTCCGTTTTCAGGAACTGAAGAAGGAGAACAACGAACTGTACCAGATGGTCGGGAAGAACGAGCAGGACATCAAGGCCCTGCAGGGGCAGCTGGCTCAGGCTACGAATGACTATAACGCACTGAAGATGGCCAAGATGATAGAGATAACCGACGGCGACCTGGAAGGCGCCAAGGAGCGCGTAGCAAAGCTCATCAGGGAGGTCAACAAGTGCATATCGATACTTCAGGGCGACAAGGCTTAGGCCGCGGTCAGCCCCTGAGAAAAAGGCCTACGACAATGGCAGAAGTGAACAAAGAGAAACTACATATCAGGCTCCATGTGTACGACGAGGAAATCGAGGTTACCGTCAACCGCGAGGACGAGGAGTACTACCGTGCCGCAGCAAAGCTGATCACCGACCGCTACAATGCGTATGCACGTGCATACAAGGGGCGGAAGAGTGACCACGTCATTGCGCTCATGTCGCTCATCGACATTGCCTTGATGTATCAGCGTGAGCGTGGTAAGAACGACACCGCGCCCTATGATGATATTCTCTCACGTTTGACTTCCGAAATTGAAAGTGCGCTGAAGTGACAAGCAGAGTGTGAGAGAGTATTAATTTTATTATAGATTTTATTATGGTTTATGTAATTGTTGCCGTCGCCGCCCTCATCGTGGGGGGCATTTGCGGATACATGATTTTCCGTTACGTACTGAAGGGAAAATACAACGAAATGGTAGAGGCCGCCGGAAAGGAGGCCGAAGTGATCAAGGAAAAGAAGCTGCTCGAGGTGAGGGAGAAGTTCCTCAACAAGAAGAGCGAGCTCGAGAAGGAGGTGCAGCAGCGCAACCAGCACTTCCAGCAGAGCGAGAACAAGCTCAAGCAGCGTGAAATATCGCTGAACCAGCGCCAGGAGGAACTGGGCCGCCGGAAGAACGACCTCGACAACCAGCAGCAGCGCATTGACAACGAGAAGAAGCTGCTCTCAGTGAAGCAGGACGAGCTGGAGAAGATGCAGCTGAAGGAGCGCGAGAAGCTCGAGGAGCTCAGCGGCCTGAGTGCCGAGGAGGCCCGCAACCGTCTCGTCGAGAGCCTCAAGGACGAGGCCCGCACCGACGCCCAGGCCTACATCAACGAAATCATGGACGAGGCCAAGCTGAACGCCAACGCCCAGGCCAAGAAGATCGTCATCCAGACGATACAGCGCGTGGCCACCGAGACGGCCGTCGAGAACTCGGTCTCAGTGTTCCACATCGAGAACGACGACGTGAAGGGTCGCGTCATCGGTCGCGAGGGTCGTAACATCCGCGCCCTGGAGGCTGCCTGCGGTGTTGAGATCGTCGTCGACGACACCCCCGAGGCCATCGTCATCAGCGGTTTCGACCCCGTCCGTCGTGAGACCTGCCGCCTGGCCCTGCACCAGCTCGTCAGCGACGGCCGCATCCATCCCGCACGCATCGAGGAGGTCGTGACGAAGGTGAAGAAGCAGCTCGACAACGAGATCATCGAGACCGGCAAGCGCACGGCCATCGACCTCGGCATACACGGTCTGCACCCCGAGCTGATACGTATCATCGGTAAGATGAAGTACCGTTCGAGCTACGGCCAGAACCTGCTGCAGCACGCCCGTGAGACGGCTAACCTCTGCGCCGTCATGGCCGCCGAGCTGGGCCTGAACCCGAAGAAGGCCAAGCGTGCCGGACTGCTGCACGACATCGGCAAGGTGCCCGACGAGGAGAGCGAGATGCCCCACGCACTCTACGGCGCCAAGATTGCCGAGATGTACAAGGAGAAGCCTGACATCTGCAACGCCATCGGTGCCCACCACGACGAGATGGAGATGCAGACGCTGCTGGCCCCGATCGTACAGGTGTGCGACGCCATCAGCGGTGCCCGTCCCGGTGCCCGCCGCGAGATTGTCGAGGCCTACATAAAGCGTCTGAACGACCTTGAGGCTATTGCCATGTCGTACCCCGGCGTCACCAAGACCTACGCCATCCAGGCCGGCCGCGAGCTGCGCGTCATCGTCGGTGCCGACAAGATGTCGGACGCTGAGACCGAAGCCCTGAGCGGACAGATAGCCTCGAAGATTCAGAACGAGATGACCTATCCCGGCCAGGTGAAGATCACCGTCATCCGCGAGACTCGTTCGGTGGCCTACGCCAAGTAAAAAGATTAAACCGGAAGATAAAAGAACAGCCGGGTTGGTATCAAACGAGATACCAACCCGGCTGCTTGTTAGGCGTAGCTGTGCATGCCGCCGAGGAAGTAGTTGACGCCGAAGTAGGTCATGAGGATGGTCAGGAACGCCAGCGTCATGTAGACGTGGTAGGCCAGGGGGCGCCGGAAGACGGGCAGCGACTGGGTGTGGACGACGACGGCGTAGACCATGAAGGTAATCAGGGCCCAGGTCTCCTTGGGGTCCCACGACCAGTAGGTGCCCCACGAGACGTTGGCCCAGATGGCGCCGATGAAGATGCCCAGTCCGAGCGTCGTCAGGGCGGGGTAGAGCATGAGCCGGCTGAGCAGCTGCAGCTGCTGGCGCATCGACGGCAGACAGAGGGCCGTGACGCCGCAGATGAACGTCATCGAGAGCAGGGCGAAGGCCATCATGATGATGCTGACGTGGAGCGACAGCAGGGGCGAGTTGAGCACGGGCATGAGGTGGCCTATCTGCGGGTCCATCTGGTTGATATGGCTCACGAGCAGGAAGAAGCCCGAGAGCAGGAACCCGAAGGTCAGGGCGATGGTGAAGCTGCGGTAGGCCAGTGCCGCCAGCACCATGATGAGCCAGGCCAGGGTGAGCATGGTCTCATAGCCGTTGGCCATGGGCACGTGGCCGGTGATGATCCAGCGCAGGGCGAGGCAGACGGTGAGGGCGAGGAACGATAAGAGATAAGTGAATAGTGAAAAGGGAAAAGTGAATAGTGAAAAGTGAAAAGTGAAAAATTTGCGGCGGCGCATCTGCCAGATGAAGACGGCGAGGGTGAGGAGGCCCATGGTGAGGTTGAGCATGAAGAGGATGGTGGCGAAGGGCACCTTGTTATAGAGGTGCTCGGCCTTGAGCCGTGTGGTGCTGGGAATCGACGTCCCGCCCTGCTTCTGCTGGTATTTCCCAATCTTGCCGATGATGTCGTCTACGCGGTCGTAGTGTCCGGCCCGGGCCTCTTCGGCCATCAGGGTGAAGATGTTACGGATAAACTGCTGCGTGTCGTTGTCGATGTGGGGCGGCAGCTTCCCGGCGGGCGCGTTCCAGCTCGTCGCCGACGGCGATGAGCCCTTCGCGGCGGCGGTGTAGGGGAAGAGCCTGAGCGGCGTCTGCTGGCCCAGTTCCATGATGAGCATCAGGCGGTCGTCCATCTTGGCCACGTCCTTGTGGAAGGCGTCCTGTCGGCCTTGGTAGTATTCCTCGATGTACGGGCCGAGGATGTAGCCACCCATGGCGGGGGTGAAGAACGTGTTCACCGAGCAGTGGTCGGGCAGTTGCAGGCGGTCTTTCATGGCGCCGCCCTTCACGCGGATGACGGGCTGCTGGCGCCATTCGTCGGGCCAGAAGATGAAGCCCGTCAGCACCTGTTCGGGGGTGAGCCCTTGGTAGCTGCGCTTGCCGCAGAGCTTCTTGGTGAAGTCGAGGGCGTAGGTCTCGACGGAACAGATGCGCTCGTTGTAGCTCATGTTGAGCCGGCCGAAGGCGGCGGCGGTGGCGGCGGGCAGGGTAGGGGGCGTCGTGGTTTCGGCGCTGCGTATCGGACTCACGGCGGCGAGGCTCAGTAGCGTTGCCACGGCGCCCTTCTTGAGCAGGGGCGAGCGCAGCAGCTGGCGGAAGGTGCCGCTGGGGTCGATGAGCATCCAGACGAGGGCGAAGAAGAGTAGGGCGTAGCCGGTGTAGGTGACGGGTATGCCCCAGGGGTCGCTGTTCATGGCGAGCACGGTGCCGTGGCCGTCGCTGTCGTAGCTCGACTGGTAGAGACGGTAGCCCTGGAAGGTGGCTATGCGGTTCATGGCGACGGTGGTGGTGGTGCCACCCGCACTGGTGGCGTCGCCGTGGGGGATGAAGGTGATGTGCGAGGCGAAGTCGGCGGGGGCCATGGTGCCTTCGTGGTAGGTGATTTCAAACCGGTCGAGGCGCACTGAGAAGGGCAGCGTGTGGACGTGCATGTCCTGGGTCAGGTAGTTGTTGGTCGTCTCGCCCTCGCGGATGTGTACCACGCCGTGGCGTGCCGTGAGGTGGGTGAGCAGAGCGCCGAGCAGGATGACGACGAATGACAGGTGGAGCACCACCGTGCCGAAGCGTCTGACGCGGCGCTTGACGAACCAGCACACGCCGGCGGCAGCCAGCAGTGCCCAGAGCAGCGAGAACCACCACGCGCCGTAGATGTTGTCGGCGACGTACTGCGTACCCTGGTATTTCTCAACGATGGTGGCAGTAGCCATCACGGCCACTACCACCACATAAAATAGAATGATTGTATTCTTCACCTTGCTGTAATATGTTTTAGTCTTGTGTCGTCAGATAGCCTCGATGAACTTGACGATGGCGTCGCGGTCGGACTTCGAGAGATTGTAGAACTTCTCGGTCGAGGCATAGGCATCCGACTTCTTCGAGTAGCCGTGCCACATGATGGCCTCGACGACGGTGCGGGCACGCGTGTCGTGCAGACGGTCGTCGGCGCCGGTGAGCTGTCGGCTTAGGCCACGGCCCCAGAGCGGGGTGGTGCGGCACCAGCCGGTGCGGATGTCGTTGATCATGAAGAGGCGGTGCTGCACCATGTCGGTGTAGGGCCAGATGGTCTGGTTCGGATACTTAGGCAGCAGCTTCGTGTAGTCGCCGTCCTTGGCCAGCCCGTTGGCATCGGCGTAGGCCTTCGTGGCAGCGTCGACCCACATGTTGTCGTCGCCGGTCTTCCACGACGGACGGTGGCACTGGGCGCAGCCGATCTGCGTGAAGAGCGCCTTGCCGCGCTGCACCTGCGGGTCGTCCAGACCGCGGGCGGCGGGCACGGCCAGTCCGCGGTGCCACACCATGAACTGGTAGTACTGCTTGTCGGTCATCTCCTCCTGGCCGTTGTAGGGGGCGCCGTTGAAGAGGTACTTGTCGAAGGTCTCCTTCTTGGCAATCGACGACGTCGAGAGGATGTCGTTCACGCGCTCCGATATGCCCTTCTCGGTGCCGTCGGCATAGTAGGGGTGCAGGATGCTTGCCTCCGACTTTCCGTGCTCCATGATGTAGCTGATGACCTCCTGGTCCTCCGACTGTGCCTTGGCCCATGCGGGCGTGGAGTAGAGGAAGTGGCGGTCGGAGCGAGTGACGTTGGTGATGTTCCAGATGGCATTGGCGCCGGCGCCGTCCTGCAGCGAGCCGCGGGTCATGGCGTAGGTGAAGCGCTTCAGCGGTCCGTGGTCGCCGTGGAAGGTGCCCGTGTCGTTGTAGGGTGCCGAGTAGTAGGCCGAGGCCTTGAAGCGTCCGGCGGCCTTGTCCCACATGGCGGGGTTGAGCTCCACGTAGGGCGATTCGGCCTTCCACTGTGCCTCGATGTCCTCGTCGGTGAGGGCGTCGAGCAGTCCCGTGCCGTAGACGCCGATGGTCGACTCCAGGCGGACGTCGTAGTTCTCGGGCTTGGGGCTGGTGTTGAAGGCCGACTGCGGTATGCGCACCTCGGGGTAGATGAGCGAGTATTGCTCGCCGTCGGCGAAGGCCATGGGCAGTCCGCTCTCCATCTCGCTGACGTTCTTCCACTCAATGGAGATCTGCGTCTCGTCGATGGGTGCCTTGAACGGGGTCATAGCCTGCGTCTGGGGCATGCCTGTCACCTCGGCGATGTAGCCGTTGGTGTCGGGGTGGTAGATGACGAGCAGGTAGCCGTTGCCAATCTGGTTGGCACGGTATTCCGTTTGTCGCTTGCCGTGGCCGTAGCTGGGGTGGCAGGCGATACACGAGTTGCGCACCCAGGCCGGGCCGAGGCCCTTGCGTGGGTTCTGCTCTAGGGTGTAGAGGTGCTCGAAGAAGTCCTCGCCGGTGTTGAAGTCCTCCTCCATGCCGGCTATGTTCTCAACGGCCGGGGCGGGGTCCGAGTAGCTGGCGGCCTCGGTAGTGCCGAGCAGTCCGCCGGGGTACCATTCATCGGCGCTGAAGTTGCCGACGGCCTTGCCGAAGACTTCCTCAGAGGGTGTCAACTGACCGAGATCGGTCGTGATGTCGTTATCATCGGAACATGCTGTCAGCACGGGTGCTGACAGCATGGCGATGATACAGAGCTTGTTAGCGTTCTGTAGTTTCATCATAGCAGTATTCTTTAATTCCGTATATTACTCTTCTCCTGATGTTGATTCCCAGTTGGTGGGGTCGTCGAAGTTCTTACCCCAGACGATGCTGCAGTACTTCACGAACGGAGCGGGCATGGCACCAATCTTTTCGATGGCGTTCAGCGTGGCCGACTCCACCTCGACGGGCGTGTTGACGGCCTCAAAGAACTTGGCGAAGCTGGTGGAAGCGACGCTGCCGCTGGTCGTGCCGTACCAGACGTTACGCACGGAGCGCAGGTTGTCCTGGAAGTCGGTGATGGAGTTGTAGCTGTAGGGCGACTCGACGTAGGCGATGTCGCCAGCGGCGAAGGGGTTGGCAATCTTTGCCGTGCCCACCTCGTTGGCAATGCCCACGCACGAGCCCTCGCTGGCACTGAGCACCTGGGTGATGGCAGCCTTCAGCGTGGGGAAGGTGCTCCGGCTGTTGGTGCCGGCTCCCAGCAGGTTCTCGCTGTACGACAGTCCGCCCTCGGTCTTGTAGCTCAGTCCGGCGGCCTTCACCACGGCCACGCGGTCGGCGTTGGTGCTGTTCTCGCCCTGCCAAGCCACCTGCAGCTGGTAGCAGCGCTGCTTGAGCAGTGTGCAGATGGTCTGTGCGTAGGTCAGCTCCTTAGCGCCGCTGATGGCGGTGAAGTTGGTGTAGGTGTCGTTACCCTGCAGCTCGCTGACCTTGCGGTTCTGACCGTTGCGGAAGAGGATGAACTCCAGGGCGTGGAATCCCAGGATGGAGGCGTCCTCGAGCATCTCGTCGTTCATGCCCGTATTGAAGTAGCTGAGCAGCAGGGCGCGGTTCAGCGGCCATGAGTCGATGGTGGGGTCGATGTCGAAGTCGGAAGCGGCGCCCATGAGGAAGGCCTCTGACTGCTCCCAGTTCTTACGAGCCTGCTTGAAGTCGCTGCAGGCCTTGTCGATCTGAGCCTGTGTGATGGTCTGCACGGTGAGTCCCTTCAGCGTCTGCTCCAGGCTCTCCACGTCGTTGGCCAGCTGGGTGTAGGTCGGGATGATGACGTTGCCGACCACGCCGGAGAGGACGTTGCGCAGGTAAGTCTCCTGGTCGCTGGTGAGGTTGGCCGTGGCAATGATGCTGTTAGCTTTGGTCAGGCTCTTCACCACGTTGTCGCAGGCGTCGATGGCCTCATTGCCGTATTTGCGGTCCTTGAACTGGTCCTCGGTCACAGTGCTGTTGTTGTCATCGTCGTCACTGCTGCACGATGTCAGTGTCAGTGCACCCATCATCAGGGCAACTGGCAGCATAAAAATTTTCTTGTTCATAGTGCTGTGTTAATTATCAATTCTCAATTGTCAATTGTCAATTCTTTACTTAAAGAATCCCTCGTATGCCACGCCGATGTTCACGGCCGGCTCGTCGTTGTAGAGGCTCTTCAGTATGCGCTTCGAGTACTCGGCCTTGATGACCACCTGCTTGATGGGGTAGTAGTTCACGCCAGCGGCGAAGCGCTTCACGGCCGTGTAGTCGTAGGGCGTGTTGCGGGTGGTGCTGGCGTAGGGGTCGTACTGCTCGTAACGGCCGAAGACGAAGAGGTGCTTCTGCTTCTGCCGCAGGCTCTGTATCTGCGAGAAGACGTCGTAGCCGGCCTCGATGCCCACGGCGTAGGCGTTGCCGCTGACGAATGCCGAGTGCTTATAGGGCGACTTCGAGTTCAGTCGGTTGTAGAGGTACTTCAGCTGTTCGGCGTCGCCCAGGTAGCCGTAGTCGGCCTGGCCGCGCACAATCCAGTTGTGGCCCTTGTAGCTGAAGTCGATGGCCCCCACGGCCACCTTACCTTTATACGTGGCGCTCACGCCGCTGGCCTCGTTGGGATAGCTGTTGCCGATGGTGTGGCCGTAGTATCCGCTCAGTCCGATGCGCAGTCCGGGCACCGTGTAGTTGTCTATGCGCAGCGAGGCGCCGTACTTGTTGGCCACGTCGAACTCCAGTGGCGACTTCGGGCCGTTCTTGATCCAGTTGATGTTGGTGAAGTTCTCGGCGTTCATGCCGGCCAGGAACTGCGCCTCGTAGCGGAAGTCGCCGTAGCGTCCCCAGAGCGACACACCCGTCTGGTGCCACGTCGAGGGCATGATGGTGTTCTCGCCCTCGGGGCGGTAGACGGTGAAGAAGTTCAGCGGTTCGTGGTGGGCGTTGGTCAGGCCGACGGGCACCACGATATGTCCGGCGCGCAGGTTGGCCCACGGCCCGAACGACTTCTGAATCCAGAACTGCTCGAGCTCCACCTCGCCGCCTTTCTCGACTTCCTGTTCCCACTCGCCGCCTTCCTCGTCCTCCTTCTCGTAGGCGAGGCCGTTGCCGCCGTGCTCGAACTCAATCTCGGTGCCGAACGACCAGCCCTTGCCGAAGTCGTAGCCTAAGTAGACGACGGCGTGAGGTATGTCGAAGCGTCCGTGCGACGGGTCGTTCTTATGTTCTTCGGGCTGTGAGTAGCGGCTGACGTGGTCGCTGAAGTAGTTGCGGCTATAGTTGATTTCGCCGTAGCCGCCGACGCTGAGGCCTCGTTTCTCTGTGCGGTTGAGCACGCTGTCGGCGGCGCTCCCCTGTGCGTTGGCCCCTGCCACGCAGCAGAGCATGGCCGCTGCCATCAGGCTTGTTTTTGTCATTGTTTCCATCCTGTTTTTCTTAATCGGCTGCAAAGGTACTGCTTTTTGGCGTTCCCCGCAATACCTAAAAACGATGAAATACCGCAAAAATACCTATTTCTGATTATTGCATAGTTCGGCAGAAATGAGTAATTTTGCACCCAATAATATTAAATAGGTATGAAGAACCAGAAAATGTATGAAGCGGACGACAAGATGATCTCGCTCATCCGCGATAATTACGATCTGCTGCAGTCGTTGGGCAGCTTCGGGATTTCGCTGGGCTTCGGCGACAAGACCGTGCGCGAAACCTGTAGTGACAACGGGGTCGACTGCTACACCTTCCTGGCCGTGGTCAACTTCACCATCAATGGGTACGGCCGTTTCGACGACGACGAGCAGCTCGACGCCCGCACGCTGCTGCACTATCTCGACGCCAGCCATAAGTACTACCTCGACTTCCAGCTGCCCTTCATACGGCGCGAGCTCGAAGAGAGCCTCGACGAGAGCAACTCGCTCTCGCACCTCATCCTGCACTTCTACGACGAGTATGCCCAGGAGATACGCCGCCACATGCAGTACGAGCAGAAGACGCTCTTCCCCTACGTCGAGGCCCTGCTCGAGGGCCGCGCCGCCAGCGACTACGACGTAGAGACCTTCTCAAAGCGCCACAGTGCCGCCGACAAGAAGCTGCGCGAGCTGAAGCTGCTCATCATCAAGTATCTGCCCAGCGACGGCCTGCGCAACAACAAGCTGACGGCCACCCTGCACGACATCTACGACAACGAGGCCTGGCTGCAGCAGCACGCCATGGTCGAGGACGAAATCTTCGTGCCGGTCATCCGCCGACTGGAGCAGCTGACGAAGCAGAACGACGTCACCCGCAACATCAGCGACATGATGCTCGGGGCCAGCCAGAACGCCGACACCCTGAGCGACCGCGAGAAGGACGTCATCGTGGCGCTCGTGCAGGGCATGGCCAACAAGGAGATTGCCGACCACCTGTGTATCTCGGTCAACACCGTCATCACTCACCGGCGCAATATCGCCCGCAAGCTGCAGATACACTCCCCGGCCGGCCTGACCATCTACGCTATCGTCAATGGTCTGGTCGACATCTCGAGCGTGAAACTCTAAATCTTGTTGATATCGACGTAGCCGTGTATGACGGCATAGATGGTAAGGGCTGAGACCGACTTCACGCCCAGCTTTTCCATGATGTTCTTGCGGTGGGTGACCACCGTGGCCAGGCTGATGTTCAGCCGGTTGGCTATCTCCTTGTTGATCAGTCCTTGCACGATGAGCGCCATCACCTCTATCTCGCGGTCGGTCAGAATCTTCCGCTGCAGCACCTGCGGCAGCGGGGGTATGTTGCGGCCGCCGGGGTGGGCGTGCTGTTCCAGCACGAGCAGCGAGCGCACCAGTTCCTGTTCGGGCACGTTGATACAGATGCTGTGAAACTCCTGCAGCTGTGCCATCGTGTCGAGGCTCAGGGTCAGTACGATGGTCTTTCGGCGGCGGTCAGAGAAGAACTGGCGGTTCTCCAGCACGATGTTCATGGCCGTGAAGTAGTGTACGTACGTCTCGGGGTCGTTGGCTTCCAGTTCGGCAAACGAGCCGAAGGTGTCGACCGTCATGATGGGCATGACGTTCTGCAGCAGCTGCTTCAGCCCCATGGCCGCCAGCGTGTTCGGGTCGATGATGGCCACCTTGGGCCTACCTTCACTAAACATATTTACTTTCTACTTCTTACTTCTTACTTCTTACCTCTTACCTCTCACCTCTTACCTCTCACCTCTTACTTATCAAAGTTCCATCCCTGCGCCTTCAGCTCGAACTCCTGTCCGTCGCGACTGACGAGGACGTGGCCGTACTTCTGCTCAGTGATGTAGCCGATGAGGTGGACGTCGTCGATTGCCTCCACCCGCTCGCGGTCGCCGATGGGCACGGTGAACACCAGTTCGTAGTCCTCGCCACCGTTCAGGGCGCAGGTCGTCACGTTCATGCTCATCTCCTCGGCCATGACCGCCGTCTGGTAGTCGATGGGCAGGTTCTTCTCGAAGATGCGGCAGCCCACGCCCGACTGCTTGCAGATGTGGCGCAGCTCAGAGGAGAGTCCGTCGGAGACGTCCATCATGGCCGTCGGCTTGACGCCGGCCTGGCGCAGCCGCTCAATGATGTCGCCGCGGGCCTCGGCCTGCAGCTGGCGCTGCAGCAGATACTCCTTGCCGCTGAAGTCGGGCTGGAAGGTCCCGTCGGGAGCCTCTGATGAAGCCCCCTCCGAAGGGGAAGCCCCCTCCAAACCTCCCCCCATAGGGGAGGCTTTCTTCTGCTGGCGCTCTTTCAGCGTCTGGTAGTAGACGGCCTTCTCGCGCTCCAGTAGCTGCAGTCCCATGTAGGCGGCGCCGAGGTCTCCGCTGACGCAGATGAGGTCGGTGTTGCGGGCCCCGCTGCGATAGACGATGTCCTCGGGGCGGGCTTCGCCGATGCAGGTTATCGAGATGGCCAGTCCGGTGAAGCTCGACGTGGTGTCGCCGCCGACGATGTCGACGTTCCACTTCTCGCATGCCAGCCTGATGCCGCTGTACAGCAGTTCGATGTCCTCCACCGTGAAGCGCTTGCCGATAGCCAGCGAGACGGTCATCTGTCGCGGCGTGCCGTTCATGGCGAAGATGTCGCTGATGTTCACCATCGCGGCCTTGTAGCCCAGGTGCTGCAGATCGGTGTAGGTCAGGTCGAAGTGTACGCCCTCCATCAGCAGGTCAGTGGTGACGAGCACCTCGCTGTCGGGGTAGCCGAGCACGGCGCAGTCGTCGCCGATGCCGTAGTGTGTCGACACGTTCTTGGCTTTGACGTCCTTTGTCAGACGGTCAATCAGTCCGAATTCTCCTATTTTAGCTATTTCCATTTTCTTTTCAGTGACTTTTGAAGCTGATGGTGCGGGGCTTGTCGGCGGCGTCGTTGCTGCTCGCTTTCGGCCGCCGCTCCTCCTTGGGCTTGGCCAGGATGTTCTTCCTCGAGTTCTTCGTAATGTA
The DNA here is from genome assembly GCA_946617675.1 of uncultured Prevotellaceae bacterium. Classification (GTDB taxonomy): domain Bacteria; phylum Bacteroidota; class Bacteroidia; order Bacteroidales; family Bacteroidaceae; genus Prevotella. Next base: position 20,108 of record CAMOKH010000100.1, read on the forward strand.
GCCGGTGATGTTCTGGTTGAACGACTCCTCCTGCTCGTCGGACATGAACTTGATGCGCACGGGCAGGGCGTAGAGGCTCCGCCTGACGTCGTCGCTCAGTCCCTCGGCGGCTTTCAGCCTTGTGGCGTCTTTCTCGGTGGTGACGATGCACTTCGGCTCAGGCATGGTGTCGAAGACCTCGTTCAGGCGGCGTATGTCCTTGCGACGGAACTTATGGTGGTCGGGGAATGTCAGGGGCAGTATGCTCCCCACCTCGGGCTTCAGGTCTTCTACCAACTGGCGCGGCGAGGCGATGCCCGTCAGCAGCAGCACGTTCTGCTCGCTCAGCTTGAGCGGCTTTCCGCCCTGGGCCTCCTTGAACACGGGCTGCGGCTGCTCGTACTCCAGCGTCGAGAAGTATAGGTGCTGGTAGGGGTAGAGCCCCATGGCGCGGGTAATGACGCGAAACTCCATCGGCTTCAGCTCCTTCGGGCATTTCGTCACGATGACGATGTCGGCGCGGTTCTTGCCCTTCAGCGGTTCGCGCAGCCGGCCGGCAGGCAGCAGCTTGTCGTAGATGATGAGCCGGTGGTAGTCGACCAGCAGGATGTTGACGCCGGGCTTGACGTAGCGGTGCTGGAAGGCGTCGTCGAGCAGGATGACGTCGATGGCCTTGTCGTCGGCCTGTTCGCTCGTCAGCCGTTCGATGCCTCGCGTGCGCTTCTTGTCTACGGCGACGGTAATGGCCGGGAACTTCTGCTTCATCTGGTAGGGCTCGTCGCCGATGGTCTCTACCGGCGTGTCGGCGTCGGCCACGATGTAGCCTCGGCTCTTGCGCTTGTAGCCCCGGCTGAGCACGGCCACGCGCACCTTGTCCTGCAGCAGCCTGACGAGGTACTCCACGTGGGGCGTCTTCCCCGTCCCGCCGACGGTGATGTTGCCCACCGAGATGACCGGTGTCTTGTAGGCACGGCTTTTCAGGATACCCACCTCGAAGAGGAAGTTCCTGAAGCTCGCGCCCAAGCCGTAGAGCCAGCTCAGCGGCAGCAGCCACTCGTTAATCTTTATGAAATCGCCTTCCAAGACTTACTTATTTTGGTGTTCAGAAGTTCAGCAGATAGGGCAGGCGGGCCTGCATACGGTTGCGCTGCTGGTCGCGGCGGGCGTTGAGCATCGGCTCGTAGAGGTCGCCGAGCACCGAGCGCAGCTCGCTGTCCAGATAGGTGCCCTTCTTGTCGGTCACCTCCATCAGCTGCTGGTACCAGGGCTCCGGCAGGGGGTAGCTCTTCGTGTGGTATTCGCTGGCCTTAGCCAGCTCGGCGGCCTTCTTCACGGCGTCGTCCAGCGAGCCGAGCTTGTCGACCAGCTTGATGGGCAGGGCGTCGGAGGCCAGCCAGACGCGGCCCTGGGCTATCTCGTGCACCTGGTCGCGGGTCATCTTGCGGCCCTCGGCCACGATGTTGAGGAACGTCTCGTAGCCGCGGTCAACATACGACTGCATGTATTTCAGCTCCTGGGCGTTGTCCTTGCCCATGACCAGGTTCTCCTCGAAGTCGGTATATTGGTTGGTCTTCGTGCCGTCGAAGGTCACGCCCAGCTTGCCGGTCAGCAGCTCGCTGAGGTTGGGCACCAGTCCGAAGATGCCGATGCTGCCCGTGATCGTCGTGGGCTCGGCAAAGATGTAGTCGCCGTAGGCACTCATCATGTAGCCGCCCGAAGCGGCCACGCCGCCCATCGAGATGACCACCGGCTTCTTGGCCTTCAGCCGCGTTATGGCGTGGGCTATCTGCTCAGAGGCGACGGCCGACCCGCCGGGCGAGTTGATGCGCAGCACGACGGCCTTCACGTTGTCGTCGTCGGCCAGCTCGTTCAGGTCGTCTACCGTCTCGTTGCCGATGATGCAGTGCTCGGTGGCAAAGAGGCTCGTCTGCTGGTCGATGATTTCGCCGTAGGCGTAGTAGACGGCCACCTCGTCGCCCTGCTCCTCGTCGGTCGCCGGCAGACCTATCATGTCGGTCAGCACCAGCTGGTTCACCTCGCCGTCGACGCCCAGCTTGGCCTTGATGGCGGCCTTGATGTCCTCGGGGTACATCACCTTGTCGACGAGTCCGCCCTTGACGTAGTCGTCGGTCGAGGCGAAGGCCACGATGCTGTCGTTCACGATCTGGTCTATCTGTTCGGCGCTGAGTCGCGGGCGGCTCTCGGCCATGTCCTTCAGCATGTGCTGCCAGATGCCCCGCTGGTAGGCTTCCGTCTGCTCGCGGTTCTCGGGGCTCATGTCCTTGCGCAGCACGCCCTCGACGGCACTCTTGTACTTGCCCACGCGCACTACCTGGTAGCGCACGCCGATCTTCTCGTAGAGCCCCGTCAGGAACTCACGCTTGCCGCCGATGCCCTTCAGCTCGATCATCGCCGTGCGGTTCAGGTACAGGCTGTCGGCCACCGAGGCCACGTAGTAGCCCTGCTGGCTGAAGTTGTCAGCGTAGGCGATGACCCACTTGCCGCTCTTCTTGAAGTCCTTCAGTGCGTCGCGCACCTGCTGTGCCGTCGCGGGGGCGTCGACGCTCAGCATGCCGCCCTCCAGGTAGATGCCCTTGATGCGGTCGTCGGTCTTGGCCTTGCGTATGCTGGCCACGATGTCGTCGAGGCCCATCATGCTCATGTCGGCGCTGTTCAGCAGCACGTCGAGGGGCGAGCCCTCCTCGGTGCGCTCCTGCACGTAGCCGTCGAGCTTCAGCACGAACACTGAGTTGTCCTTGGCCTGGGTCACCGCGCCGCCGCTCGATACCGCCATTCCGGCCAGTGAAACCAGCAGTATCAGCCCTGCCATGAACGTAAAGATGACGAGGCCGCAGATGGTGGCTAATGTGTACTTTAAGAAGCTTTTCATAATGTTGGTCTTGATTTTATGGCACAAAGTTACGACTTTTTTTGTAATTAGCACTAAAATATGAAAATATTTTGCTATTTTTGCAGCAGAAAACTATAACTAAAACATCAGAAGACATGAAAATCAGGACTTTTCTGCCGTTAATGCTCGTTTTGCTGAGCCTCTCGGCAGGTGCGAAAAAGAAAGTGAACAACCAGCAGTTCTGGCCCGACGGCACACCCATCGCCGCCTGGTTCAGCGACACCACCCGCGTAGACCTCTCGGGACTGAAGCGCTACGTCGTCACCGACTACGGCGTCGACGGCTACTCCACCGAGGTGCAGACGGCCCGCCTGCAGGCCGTCATCGACCGCTGCGCCCAGGAGGGTGGGGGCGTGGTCGTCATTCCCCGCGGCACGTTCGTCAGCGGCGCCCTCTTCTTCAAGCCCAAGACCCACCTGCTCATCGAGGAGGGCGGCGAGCTGCAGGGCTCCACCCGCATCAAGCACTTCCCCGTCGTCAAGACCCGCATGGAGGGACAGACGCTCGACTACTTCGCCGCCCTGGTCAATGCCGACGGCTGCGACGGCTTCACCATCACCGGGCCCGGCACCATCAACGGCAACGGACAGCCCTACTGGGAGGAGTTCTGGATACGCCGCAAGTTCAACCGCAACTGCACTAACCTCGAGGCGCTGCGACCCCGCAACGTCTACATTTCGAACTCTAAGAACGTCACCGTGCAGGACGTGAAGATCATCAACTCGCCCTTCTGGACCAACCACCTCTACCGCTGCGAGAACGTGCGCTACCTGGGTTGCTTCATCTACGCCCCCACCGAGGGCGTCACGCCCGTCGACCCCAAGCGCGGCGGACCCAGTACCGACGCCATCGACCTCGACGTCTGCCGCAACGTGCTCATCCACGGCTGCTACATGCACGTCAACGACGACGCTGTCGTGCTCAAGGGCGGCAAGGGCACCTGGGCCGACAAGGACGAGACGAACGGACCCTGCTCGAACATCATCATCGAGGACTGCACCTACGGCAAGGTGCACGGCTGCCTGACCCTCGGCTCCGAGTCGCTCCACGACCGCAACGTCATCCTGCGCCGCATCCATGTCAAGTCGGCCACGCGCGTGCTCTGGCTCAAGATGCGCCCCGACACGCCCCAGCACTACGAGTACGTCACCGTCGAGGACATCACCGGCCAGTGCGGCTCGTTCCTCGTCGTACGCCCCTGGACCCAGTTCTTCAAGCCCGAGGAGCGGGCCGACATGCCCCTGTCGGAGTGTAACAACATCACCATACGCAACATCAGCATGCAGTCGAAGAACTTCTTCGACGTCGGATTGTCTGACAAGTACAAGCTCCGCGACTTCACCTTCGAGAACATCAACGTCACCGACGAGAAGAAGGCCTTTGACGCCGCCCTCATCCAGAACACCAAGGTGAAGAACGTGAACATCAAGTGACCGACCTTAAGCAAACGACATGATGGTGAAGCGAATGTTATGGTTGCCGTTGCTGATGGCGGTGCTGTCGGCAGCGGCTGTTGAGCGTCAGAAGCTGAATTTCAATGCGGACTGGCGACTGGAGGTGGGCGACGTCAGCGGTGCCGAGCGCCCCGACTACGACGACGCACGGTGGCAGCCCGTCACGCTGCCCTACGCCTTCAACGGCGACGAGGCGTTCAAGCACGACATTGTCGACCTGACCGACACCGTCTGCTGGTATCGCAAGACCTTCGACCTCACGGCCGAGCAGGCCGGCGGCAAGGTGTTTATCGAGTTCGAGGGCGCACGCCACGGCGCCGACGTCTGGCTCAACGGCCGCAAGGTGGGCTTCAGCGACAATGGCGTCATGGCTTTCGGCTTCGACCTTACACCTTATATTATAATAGGTAGGAACGTGCTCGCCGTGCGCTGCGACAACTCGTGGCAGTATCGCGACCGGACCCTCAACAGCCGCTACCAGTGGAACGACCGCAACTTCAACGCCAACTACGGCGGTCTGCCCAAGAACGTCTACCTCCACCTGACGGGACGGCTCTACCAGACGCTGCCCCTCTACAGCAACCTCGGCACCACCGGCACCTACATCTACGCCACCGACATCGACGTGAAGGGCCGACGCGCCACCGTCAACGCCGAGGCGCAGGTGCGCAACGACGACAACGTCGCCCACACCTTCGCCCTGCGTACCACCGTCCGCGACCTCGCCGACAGTGTGGTCGCTGTTTTCGACAGCCAGCCCGCCACCCTCTCGCCCGGCCAGACCGTCACCGTCAGTGCCCGTCAGTCCGTAGCCGGTCTCCACTTCTGGTCGTGGGGCTACGGCTATCTCTACACCGTAGAAACTTCCTTAATTGAGAATGGAGAATTGAGAGTTGAGAATGATGATTACCATGACGGCGGGAAAACCCCGGGCGTGCCAGGTAATCATAATTCTCAATTCTCCACTCTCAATTCTCAATTCGACAAAGTCGCAATCCGTACCGGTTTCCGCAAGACGGCGTTTAAGAACGGTATGTTCTACCTCAACGACCGCGTGCTCATGGTTCACGGCTACGCCCAGCGCACCTCTAACGAGTGGCCCGGCACGGGACTCTCCGTGCCCGCCTGGCTCAGCGACTACAGCAACGGCCTGATGGTCGAGTCGGGCGCCAACCTCGTACGCTGGATGCACGTCACGCCGTGGAAGCAGGACGTCGAGTCGTGCGACCGCGTGGGACTCATCCAGGCCATGCCCGCCGGCGACGCCGAGAAGGACGTCGACGGCGCCCGCTGGCAGCAGCGCACGCAGCTCATGCGCGACGCCATCATCTACAACCGCAACAACCCCTCGGTCATCTTCTACGAGTGCGGCAACTACCGCATCTCGCGTGAGCACATGGAGGAGATGAAGCGCATACGCGACCAGTACGACCCCCACGGCGGCCGCGCCATCGGCAGCCGCGAGATGCTCGACCGTCCCGAGGCCGAGTATGGCGGCGAGATGCTCTATATCAACAAGAGCGGCACGAAGCCCCTCTGGGCTATGGAGTACTGTCGCGACGAGGGTCTGCGTAAGTACTGGGACGAGTGGTCGTACCCCTACCACCGCGAGGGCGACGGACCTCTCTACCGCGGTCAGCCCGCCCGCGACTATAACCACAACATGGACGTCTTCGCCTGTCAGATGGTGGAGCGCTGGCACGAGTACTGGCTCGAGCGGCCCGGCACGGGGCGCCGCGTCTCCAGCGGCGGCGTGAAGATCGTCTTCAGCGACACCAACACCCACCACCGCGGCGAGTCGAACTACCGCACCAGCGGTGTCGTCGACGCCATGCGCCTGCCCAAGGATGCCTTCTACGCCCACCAAGTGATGTGGGACGGCTGGGTCAGTCCCGAGCGCGAGCGGACGCATATCGTCGGCCACTGGAGCCTCACCCCCGGCCCCTCTCCAAAAGAGAGGGGAGTGGTTACCAAGCCCGTCTACGTCGTCAGCACGGGCGACGAGGTGGAGCTCTTCCTCAACGGCCGCTCGCTCGGCATGGGGCGTCGGTCCAACCAGTGGCTCTTCACGTGGGACAGCGTCCGCTACGAGCCGGGCACCCTCGTTGCCCTTGCCCGCAAGACCAATGAGGCCCACTCGGTGGCGTCGTCCGACACCCTCGTTACCGCCGGTGAGCCCTTCCAGCTGCGCCTGACGGCCATCGAGAATCCCGAGGGCTTCAAGGCCGACGGTGCCGACATGGCCCTCGTCGAGGTCGAGGTGCTCGACCGCCAGGGCCGCCGCTGTCCGACTGACAACCGCATGATTCATTTTGAAGTCAACGGCGAGGTACGCTGGGTGGGCGGCATCGCCACCGGGCGTCCCGACAACTATGTGGGCCTTTACGACCTGCCTGTGGAGTGCGGCGTCAACCGCGTGCTGATTAAGTCTACGACGACGCCCGGCGAAATCAACATCTCGGCCTACGCCGAAGGTGTGCGCCCGGCCTACAAGTCGCTGACGACGCAGCCCGTCGGTGCTGCCGCCTGTCTGCCGCAGCTCACGCTGAAGCCCCGCCTCACCCGCGGCGAGACCCCCGCCACCCCCAGCTACACCGACAGTCGGCTGTCCGTCAACATTGTTGGCGCCACCGCCGGCTCCAACCAGCAGGACGCCGCCAACTCGACCGACGACAACGAACTGACGGAGTGGAAGAGCGACGGCCAGCGCAGCAATGCCTGGATTCGCTACAACCTCGGCCGCCGCGCCGCCGTCAGCGAGATCACCCTCAAGCTTACCGGCTGGCGTCAGAAGTGCTACCCCCTCGAGGTCTATGCCGGCCGCACGAAGGTCTGGCAGGGCATGACGCCCGCCACGCTCGGCTACGTCCACCTCACCATTCCTAAGCCTGTCGCCGCCCGCGACGTCACCATCCGCATGGTCGGTCCGGCTCAGAACAGCGCGCGCTTCGGTCAGGTGAAGGAGTTGGCCGGGGGCGTCGCCAACGAGCTCGACCGCGCCCGTTCGGCCGACGGCAAGGTCGAGCTGCGCATCGTCGAGGCCGACTTCATGGAGCAAGTCACACAATAGAAATTATTGCAGGCACGCTACTCACCGCGCAGCCTTCCCCTCCCATACAGGGGAGGGGCCAGTGGTGGGGTAAGTATTTTGCTAAGCCGACACATTATTTTAGGCACGGAAAAACACGGAAAACACTGTTTTTCTCCAGCCAGACAGTGTCCCTCCGCGTTTTTCCGTGCCTAAAGAAAATAGCGACTCCCCCCCCGGCCTCTCCCCTACATGGGAGGGGAAGGCTTGCGCGGTGGGTGGCGTGGAGAGCGGTGGCCATCCGTGCCAAAAGAGGGTGCCACGGCGTTGACAGTGTCAGTCGGCGGCGGGGCGAGTGGCAGAAAAGCGTGACAAAGTGTCAGTCTTGACAGTTTGGCACGCTTTTCGCTGCAGTGGAGTACAGAAAACATTAAGAACAACGTTTAAATAATAAAAGTATTCTATTATGAACATCAAACCATTAGCAGACCGCGTGCTGGTATTGCCCGCACCGGCAGAAGAGAAGATCGGCGGCATCATCATTCCTGACACCGCCAAGGAGAAACCCCTGCACGGAACCATCAAGGCCGTGGGCCAGGGTACGAAGGACGAGCAGATGATCCTGAAGGAGGGCGACGAAGTGCTCTACGGCAAGTACAGCGGCACGGAGCTCGAGTTCGAGGGCACGAAGTACCTGATGATGCGCCAGAGCGACGTGCTGGCAGTGATTGGGTAGCCCACCCCCGGCCCCTCCCCAGGGGAGGGGAGTCTTGACCGACGTGGAGGTGGATTTATTCATTTTACAAATTATTAGTAGTTAAAGAAACAAGGTTGCTTGGAACCCCCAAAACTAACCAAGCGCCCCTCCCTTGGGGAGGGGGTGGGGGTGGGCTTATTATGGCAAAAGACATTAAATTCAATATTGACGCCCGCGACGCTATGAAGCAGGGCGTCGACCAGTTGGCAAACGCTGTTAAAGTGACACTTGGCCCGAAGGGCCGTAACGTCGTGATTGAGAAGAAGTTCGGTGCTCCGCAGATTACCAAGGACGGCGTGACCGTGGCCAAGGAGATTGAACTGGAGGACAAGTTTGAGAACACCGGTGCACAGCTCGTGAAGAGCGTGGCCTCGAAGACGGGCGACGACGCCGGCGACGGCACCACGACGGCCACCATCCTGGCCCAGGCCATCGTCAGCGAGGGCTTGAAGAACGTCACCGCCGGTGCCAACCCGATGGACCTGAAGCGCGGTATCGACAAGGCTGTGAAGGCCGTCACCGACCACATCGCCAAGAGCGCCGAGCAGGTGGGCGACAACTACGACAAGATTGAGCAGGTGGCCACCGTCAGCGCCAACAACGACAAGGAGATTGGCGAGCTGCTGGCCGAGGCCATGCGCAAGGTGTCGAAGGACGGCGTCATCACCATCGAGGAGTCGAAGAGCCGCGACACCCACATCGGTGTCGTCGAGGGCATGCAGTTCGACCGCGGCTACCTGTCGGCCTACTTCATGACCGACTCTGACAAGATGGAGTGCGTGATGGAGAACCCCTACATCCTGATCTACGACAAGAAGATCTCGAACATCAAGGACTTCCTGCCCATCCTGCAGCCCGCCGCTGAGAGCGGACGCCCGCTGCTGGTCATCGCCGAGGACGTCGACTCAGAGGCTCTGACCACACTCGTCGTCAACCGTCTGCGTGGCGGTCTGAAGATCTGCGCCGTCAAGGCTCCTGGCTTCGGCGACCGTCGTAAGGCCATGCTCGAGGATATCGCCACGCTGACCGGCGGCGTCGTCATCAGCGAGGAGAAGGGTCTGAAGCTTGAGCAGGCTACGCTCGACATGCTCGGCACGTGCGACAAGGTGACCGTTTCGAAGGACAACACCACCATCGTCAACGGTGCCGGCGACAAGCAGCTCATCAAGGACCGCATCGCCCAGATTAAGAAAGAGATTGAGATTACCACCAGCTCTTACGATAAGGAGAAGCTGCAGGAGCGTCTGGCCAAGCTGGCCGGCGGTGTGGCCGTGCTCTACGTCGGTGCTAACAGCGAGGTGGAGATGAAGGAAAAGAAGGACCGCGTGGACGACGCCCTCTGCGCCACCCGCGCTGCCATCGAGGAAGGTGTCGTTGCCGGTGGCGGTACGACCTACATCCGTGCCCAGGAGGCCCTGGCCGGCCTGAAGGGCGACAATGCCGACGAGCAGACGGGTATCAACATCATCTGCCGTGCCATTGAGGAGCCGCTGCGCCAGATTGCCGTCAACGGTGGCCAGGAGGGTGCCGTCGTCGTGCAGAAGGTGCGCGAGGGCAAGGGCGACTTCGGCTTCAACGCCCGTACCGACGTCTACGAGGACCTGCGCGAGGCTGGTGTCATCGACCCTGCCAAGGTGGCCCGTGTGGCTCTTGAGAACGCTGCCTCTATCGCCGGTATGTTCCTCACCACGGAGTGCCTGATCGTCGACAAACCCGAGAAGGAACCGGCCATGCCGATGGGCGGAGCTCCCGGAATGGGCGGCATGATGTAAATTGAAAAGCTTTTGAGACGTGCCGATTTGGCGGATTCGCAAGAATGCCGTAACTTTGCACGCTGAAAGGGATATACATTTTTTGATTTGTTTTAGTAGATTAGTTTTTAAGTAGTTTGTTTTTGAAAACGGGACGTCGCGACGACGTCCCGCTTTTTTTTCGTGAAAGTGTTTGCCGCTTCTTTCTTTTTTTTGTAACTTTGAAAGAAATCTCAAACTTTCTTTGTTTATCAGAGGTTTGAGGAATAACGCGATTTTCGGGGTTACGAATTGGAAACCTTCAACTTTCCGCATTCTTCCGTAATATGTGTATTGGTAGAACACTCAGCAACGAGCCACCAGCCTGTTTCAATGGCTTGTTGTCAGATGCAAAGGTACACAGAAAATGTGAGATTACAAAACTTTTGAGTTTTTTTTTCACCTTTTGTTCTTTCGTTTCAAGAAATTGTGCTACCTTTGCACACATAAAATATAAAATTAAATTTGAAGTATGAAATCATTGAAGATAAAGAACTTCGGTCCAATCGGCATTGTTGACGTAAAATTTGGTGACCTGACTTTTTTAGTTGGGCCACAAGCCAGTGGTAAGAGTCTTTTTTTAGAACTGCTTAAATATGTCATAGATAAAGAATTTGTATTGTCTACTTTACGAAAGTACAATTAT
>CAMOKH010000101.1 GCA_946617675.1 uncultured Prevotellaceae bacterium
TTGCGGAGAGAGAGGGATTCGAACCCCCGGTGCCTCTCAGCACGACGGTTTTCAAGACCGTTGTAATCGACCACTCTACCATCTCTCCTTAGGTGTGGTGCTGTTAAGCGGGTGCAAAAGTACGATATTTTTTCTAATTATGCAAATTTTTGGGTTACTTTTTGTTTATCATGTGCATTTTTCGTACCTTTGCACCATGATTTACCCGAATAATTTTGAACGCAAGATAGGTTTTGACGAAATTCGCACCCTGCTGAAGGAGCGCTGCCTGTGTACGCTGGGCAAGGAGAAAGTCGACGACATGGGCTTCGCAACCGACTACGCGCTGGTGAGCGAGCAGCTGCAGCAGGTGAGGGAGTTCAGAAGGCTGAGACAGGAGGCCGACGACTTCCCGATGCAGTATTTCTTCGACGTCCGTTCAGCCGTGGCGCGCATACGCCTGGAGAACACCCACCTTGAGGCTGAGGAGGTGTGGGACATGCGCCGCTCGCTGGAGACGATCAGCAACATCGTCAGCTACCTGAGGCGCGGCGTCGGTAGCGACGACGAGGATTCGCGTCCTGACTACCCTGCCCTATTCCGCCTGACGGAAGGGGTGGTGACGTTTCCGGCCATGATCAGGCGTATTGACTCGATACTCGACAAGTACGGCAGCATCAAGGACTCGGCGTCGATGACGCTGGCCAGCATCCGTCATGAGCTGTCGAAGATGGAGGGCAGCATCTCGCGTACATTATATACTATACTGCACAGTGCCCAGAAGGACGGACTTGTAGACAAGGACGCGGCACCGACGCTGCGCGACGGGCGGCTCGTGATTCCCGTGGCGCCGAACCTGAAGAAGCGGATCGGCGGTATCGTACACGACGAGTCGGCGACGGGAAAGACGGTGTTCATTGAACCTACAGAGGTGGTGGAGGCCAACAACAAGGTCAGGCAGCTGGAGGCCGAGGAGCGTCGCGAGATTATCAGGATACTGACGGTCTTCAGCGACGAGGTGAGGCCCCACGTGCCCGAGATTCTTGAATCCTACCAGTTTCTTGCCCAGATAGACTTCATCTACGCCAAGGCGGAGCTTGCCGAACTGACGCACGCCTGCGAGCCGACGCTGAGAGAGGAGCCCTACATAGACTGGATACGGGCCATTCACCCGCTGCTCGACCTCTCGCTGAGCAAGCAGGGCAAGAAAGTCGTGCCGCTCGACATCACGCTGCGCGGCGACAACGGTGCCGACGAGCACGGCCGCGACAAGAACGTGGGGCGGCTGCTCATCATCTCGGGACCTAACGCGGGCGGCAAGTCGGTATGCCTGAAGACGGTGGGCCTGCTGCAGTACATGCTGCAGTGCGGCTTGTCGATTCCCCTGTCGGAGCGTTCTACGTGCGGCATCTTCGACGACATCATGATAGACATCGGCGACGAGCAGAGCATCGAGAACGACCTGTCGACCTACAGCTCGCACCTGATGAACATGAAGCAGATGATGCGCCAGTCGAACGAGAAGACGCTGCTGCTCATCGACGAGTTTGGCGGCGGCACGGAACCCACTATAGGTGGGGCAATTGCAGAGGCCGTGTTAAAGCAATTCTGGAAGAAGCGAGCGTTCGGCGTAATCACGACACACTACCAGAACCTGAAGCATTTTGCCGAGGGTCACGAGGGCGTGGTCAACGGTGCCATGCTCTACGACCGCCATGAGATGCAGGCACTGTTCCAGCTGTCAATCGGTCAGCCGGGCTCATCCTTTGCTATAGAGATTGCGCGTAAAACTGGTATACCTGAGGAGGTTATAAACGACGCATCTGAGATTGTAGGCATGGATTACATCCAAAGCGACAAGTACCTGCAGGACATCGTACGCGACAAACGTTACTGGGAGGGCAAGCGACAGACGATTCACCAGCACGAGAAATCGCTCGAAGGCCGCATTGCCCGCTACGAGAGCAGCATCGAGGAGATAGAGCGCGAGCGCAAGGAGATTCTGAGGCGCGCCAAGGAGCAGGCCGAGGAGCTGCTGAGCGAGAGCAACAAGAAGATAGAGAACGCCATACGCGAGATACGCGAGAGCCAGGCCGAGAAGGAGGCCGCGCGCCGCATACGCGAGGAGCTGAACACGTTTAAGGCGGAGCTATCAGACATTGACACGAGGGCTAACGACGAAGCCATCGACCGCAAGATCAAGCAGATACAAGAGCGCAAGGAACGGCGCGAGAAACGCCGCCAGGAGAAGGCCCTCAAGGCGGCCACTAAGCCGGCAAGCGTGGCCAAGCAACCGACAGCGGCGAGCAAGGAACTGGCCGTGAACGACTACGTGCGCATAAAAGGCCTTACAAGCGTGGGCACCATCGAAAGCATTGACGGCAAGATGGCCACCGTCATCTTCGGCGGCATGAAGACCAAGATGAGAACCGAGCGACTGGAGCCGGCCGAGGCGCCCCAACAGCAAGAAAAGAGCCGTGCCGAGGAGCGCAACTCCCACCTGGCCGGTGCTTACGCCAACGTGTCGAGCGACACCCGCAACGTCATTGACAACCGCAGGCTGAACTTCCACCAGGACCTTGACGTCAGGGGCATGAGGGGCGACGAGGCCATCAATGCCGTCACCTACTTCATTGACGACGCGATACTCGTCGGCATGCCGCGCGTACGCATACTTCACGGCACGGGGACAGGCGTCCTGCGCCAACTGATACGCCAATATCTGGCCACGATTCCCAACGTCAGCAGCTACCGCGACGAGCACGTCCAGTTCGGCGGAGCAGGCATCACGGTGGTGGATATTGATTAAGTGTGCGCACACAGCAAATCTTAAAAAAACTAAAGAAATTTGGATAAGTAGCTGAAACTTCGTAACTTTGCACCGAAATTCTAAAGGATAACGCAGTTTCTCGTGACGAGAAGGCTGCAGTAAAGTATAGAGTTATGAAGAAAACATTTATGATTTTATGTATGAGCCTGGCTGCTGTCTTGCTGAATGCAAAAGCGCCAAGTTTCAACTGGGATCCAGTGATGGATGCGATTATTCAAGTAGAAAGCGGTGGGAACCCGAACGCCGTGAGTGGGAACTCGGTAGGCGTGATGCAGATTACTCCGATACTCGTTGAGGACTGCAATCAGATTCTCGAAAAAAAGAAGAGTAAGAAGCGCTACTCCTTGGCTGACCGTTACAGCGCCAAGAAATCGAAAGAGATGTTCCTGCTTATTCAGTCGTATTATAACCCGATGAACAATGTAGAGAAAGGTATTCGCCTGTGGAACGGCGGTGTGAACTACAGCGTCCGTGCAACGAACAGGTACTTTCGGAAGGTTATGAACAAAATGAAGTAAGAATTCTATTTGCAAGTCTTATATCAGTCGGAGAGTCATCAGGCTTGCCGGCTGATTTTCGTTTATGCCGCAGCGCCAACCCGAGCCAGAGCCGTAGGGGCACAAAAAAAGAACGCCTCTCATGAAAAGCGTTCTCTCTTAGTTGCGGAGGCAGGATTCGAACATGCGACCTCCAGGTTATGAGCCTGGCGAGCTACCAACTGCTCCACTCCGCGATGTTATACAAAAGTTATCACCTCTTGTTTGCGGGTGCAAAATTACTACTTTTTTTCCATCTACGCAAATTTTAGCTTATTTTTTTTGCATAAAAGCCGAAAAGACAAGAAAAAAGGCGGTGGCATGTCAATTATTTGGTAAAATCCTTGGCTAATTCAAATAAAAAGGATAATTTTGCACACGATATATTAATGTGCAATATTATGTCAATATCAAAGACTAGGCAACTATTGGTTGACACGGCGCGACAGCTCTTTGCCAAGAACGGTTTAGAGAACACCACGATGAACGACATTGCAACAACGTCGGGCAAAGGACGGCGCACGCTTTATACCTATTTTAAATCGAAGGACGACATCTACTATGCCGTCATCGAGTGTGAGCTTGAACGACTGAGCGACAAGCTGGACGAGGTAGCTGCTAAGAAGATACGCCCTCAGGACAAGGTGATCGAGCTGATATACACCCACCTGAGCATGATTCGCGAGACGGTGGTGCGCAACGGCAACCTGCGCGCCGAGTTCTTTCGTAACATCTGGATGGTCGAGAAGGTGCGCAAGAACTTCGATGACGCCGAGATCGAACTGTTCCGCAAGGTGTATGCCGAGGGCAAGGCCGACGGCGAGTTCGACATTGACAACGTCGACCTTGTGGCCGACATCACGCACTATTGTATAAAGGGCCTTGAGGTGCCCTACATCTACGGCCGCATTGCCCACGGCATGACCGAGGAGGCCACTAAGCCCCAGGTTGCCAAGGTGGTGTACGGCGCATTAGGCAAGCTGAACAAACGTTAGACATTATAAATTATTAGACAAACAGAATGGGATTATTAGAAGGAAAGACAGCACTCATCACAGGTGCTGCACGCGGTATCGGAAAAGCTATCGCGCTGAGATTTGCCGAGGAAGGAGCTAACATAGCATTCACCGACCTCGAAGTGAACGAAGAGACAGAAAAGGAAATCGCCGCCAAGGGCGTGAAGGCCAAGAGCTACGCCTCGAACGCAGCCGACTTCGCACAGACGGACGAGGTCGTGAAGGCCGTAAAAGAGGAGTTTGGCAGTATTGACATACTGGTCAACAACGCCGGCATCACCAAGGATGGCCTGATGCTGCGCATGACGGAACAGCAGTGGGATGCGGTGATCGCCGTCAACCTGAAGTCGGCCTTCAACTTCATCCACGCCTGCGTGCCCGTCATGATGCGCCAGCGCGGCGGAAGCATCATCAACATGGCCTCGGTCGTCGGTGTTCACGGCAATGCCGGCCAAGCCAACTACGCCGCCTCGAAGGCCGGCCTCATAGCGCTGGCAAAGAGTATCGGTCAGGAGATGGGCCCGAAGGGCATCCGTGCCAACGCTATCGCTCCCGGCTTCATTGACACGGCCATGACGCAAGCACTACCCGACGACATCCGCAAGGAGTGGATAGGCAAGATACCCCTCCGCCGCGGCGGTACGGTAGACGACATCGCCTCGTGCGCCGTATTCCTTGCCAGCGACATGTCGAGCTACATCAGCGGCCAGGTCATCCAGGTCGATGGTGGCATGAACATGTAACTGCGCACCCACGCTTCTACAGACGCCTACTCCATCGGGAACAAGCCGTAGAGCTTGGCGTCAATCATATCGGTGACCTGCTGGAAGTGCTCCGGCTGGTCGCCGAATTTGCATTTGTCGCCATCGATGATGATGAGCTGCCCCTTGTAGCCGGCAATCCACTCCTCGTAGCGCCGCTCAAGGCCCTGCAGGTAGTCGAGCCTCATGGTTTGCTCGTACTCGCGGCCGCGCTTCTGAATCTGTGCCACCAGCGTCGGTATGCTCGAGCGGATGTAGATCATCAGGTCGGGCAGCTTGACGAGCGACATCATCAGCTGGAAGAGGTCGGTATAGGTCTCGAAGTCGCGGTCGCTCATCATGCCCTGTCCGTGCAGGTTGGGGGCAAAGATGCAGGCGTCCTCGAAGATGGTGCGGTCCTGGATGATGGTGTCGGCCGACTTAGATATCTCGACGACCTCCCTGAAGCGCTTACTGAGGAAGTAGACCTGCAGGTTGAACGACCACCGCTTCATGTCGGCGTAGAAGTCCGACAGGTAGGGATTGTTGTCAACGGGTTCGAATCGTGGCGTCCATCCGTATCGGTGGGCGAGCATGCGGGTCAGCGTGGTCTTCCCGCTTCCGATGTTTCCTGCTACTGCTATGTGCATTGTTGTGTGGTTTAATGAGTTACGTTGGGAACAGGCCAAAGAGCGTGGCGTCTATGCGGTCGGTAATCCGGGCAAAGTCGCGCGGAACGTGCTCAAAGTCAAGACCGTCCTTCTCGATGGTCATGACGCGGCCCTGATAGTGGTTCTTGATGAAGTCGTCGTAGCGGTGGTTGAGGTTCTCGAGATAGTCGAGCTGTATCGTCTGCTCGAAGTCCCGTCCCCGCCGCTGGATGTTGCTCACGAGGTGAGGCACCGAGGCGCGCAGGTAGATCATGAGGTCAGGCAGCCTGACGGTGAGCAGCATCTGCTCGAAGAGGTCGATGCACGTGTCGTAGTCGCGCTGGCTGAGCCGGCCGGCGTCATAGTTGTTGCGCATGAAGACGTAAACGCCCTCAAAGATGGTGCGGTCCTGTATCACGGTCGTCGCCGAGTGCTGAATACTGATGAGGTCGCGCAGTCGCTCCTTGAGGAAATAGACCTCCAGGTTGAAGGCCCAACGGCTGATGTCGCCGTAATAGTCCTCAAGGTACGGGTTGTGGTCGACCGCCTCGAACCTTGGTTCCCAGCGGTAGTGCCTTGCCAGCATTCGCGTGAGTGTCGACTTTCCGCTTCCGATGTTTCCTGCTATTGCAATATACATGGCGTTTCGGTGTATGATTTTGGGTCGGATAATGCTTCTCTGAGCACAAAGGTAGTGTTTTTTTTCATTTTTCTGCCATTTTGTTTGGTTATTTTAATTATTTTCTCTACTTTTGCACCGCAAACAAATATTTAATAACTCAAAACTTTAAACTTTATTGCCTATCGAAACACGATTACTTCATAACAAATAAGAACCGAATATGAAGGAATTTGAGGGAATGACCAACGAGTCGTTGGCATTGCTTTACGTAGGAGGAAACAATAGAGCGTTCGACGAGTTATTGGAAAGAACTCAGTCAAAGCTTTTCGCGTACATTATGTTTGTAGTGCGCAATGAGGATGTTGCCAACGACATCTTCCAGGAGACCTATGTCAAGGTCATCACCCGCCTGCAGGAAGGCCGCTATACCGACTCGGGCAAGTTCACCTTCTGGCTGACGCGCATTGCCCACAACGCCATCATGGATTGGTACCGCGCGCAGAAGAGCGGCCACATCGTAGAGCTGGCCGACGACAACGACATGAGCAACCTCAGCGGCGAACAGGTTCAGGACTCGTTCCGCGAGAACGAGATGGTGAACGACCAGGTGATGGCTGATGTACGCCGGCTCATCGAGGCACTGCCCGCCGCCCAGCGCGAGGTGGTGTTCATGCGCTTCTACCAGCAGCTGTCGTTCAAGGAGATAGCCGACCTGACGGGCGTCAGCATCAACACGGCCCTCGGGCGCATGCGCTACGCCCTGATGAACCTGCGCAAGATGGCGCGCGAGAACCAGATGGAGCTGGCCCTGGCTTACTGACCACCGCCCCGACTACAGGGCGCGGAGGCTGCTGATGGTTGCCTCGGGAGTCTTGCTCTTGAAGACGTAGCTGCCGCTGACGAGCACGTCGACGCCGGCCTCCACCAGTCGCGGTGCCGTCTCGTCCTGTACGCCGCCATCGACCTCAATCAGGGCGTGGCTGCCGCTGTCGGCAATGAGCTGTCTCAGTTGGCGAGCCTTCTTCAGCGTGTTCTCAATGAACTTCTGGCCGCCGAAGCCGGGATTGACGCTCATGAGCAGCACCATGTCGACGTCGCTGATGATGTCTTCAAGCATGGCGACGGGTGTCGACGGGTTCAGCGTCACGCCGGCCTTCATGCCGGCATCGTGAATTTCCTGTACGGTGCGGTGCAGGTGGTCGCAGGCCTCCAGGTGGACGTTCATCATCATCGCCCCGAGCTTTGCCGTGCGGCTGATGTAGCGCTCGGGCTTCACCACCATGTAGTGTACGTCGAGCGGCTTGGTACACATCGCGGCCACGGCCTCGAGAACGGGGAATCCGAACGAGATGTTCGGCACGAAGACGCCGTCCATCACGTCTAAGTGTAGCCAGTCGGCCTCGCTGCGGTTTATCATTTCAATGTCGCGGTCGAGATGAAGGAAGTCGGCCGCGAGCAACGACGGAGATACTTTTGTCATTTTCGGTTTTCGATTTTCGAATTATGGTTTTCGATTAACGAATCAGTTCAGACAATAGGCCATGCCGTTATCCACACGATAGGTGTAGGCAAACTGCCTGATGGTTTGGAGCGTCTTGTCGCTCGGCTTGAACTTTTCGCTCATCAGAGCGACTGCGTCTTTTACTTGCTGAGTAGAAATTTGCATAGGCTGCCGTTTTTTAAATTGTTAATATACTTATTTAACGCTTCATGCGCTGAAATATTATATAGCCCAGAAAATATTTTTTGCTTCTGGTCGGAAAGTCCGAAAAACTTCGTACCTTTGCAATCGTTTAAATAAAAAACGTAAGGAGAACAACAATGGAAAAGAAGAACGAAATTCCCGTCTTGCTGCTGACGGGCTATCTGGGCAGCGGCAAGACAACCCTGCTAAACCGTATACTCTCTAATCAGCGCGGCATCAAGTTTGCCGTCATCGTCAACGACATCGGCGAGGTGAACATCGACGCTGACCTCATCCAAGCCGGCGGCATCGTCAACCAGCAGGACGACTCGCTCGTGGCCCTGCAGAACGGCTGCATCTGCTGCACGCTGAAGATGGACCTCGTGAAGCAGCTGCAGGACATCATCAGCATGAAGCGCTTCGACTACATCGTCATCGAGGCCAGCGGCATCTGCGAGCCCGGCCCCATAGCACAAACCATCTGCTCGATACCCCAGATGGTGCCCGACATGGAGGTGCAGCCGCGTCTCGACGCCATTGTCACCGTCGTCGATGCGCTCCGCATGAAGGACGAGTTCGGCAGCGGCCTGAGCCTGAAGCGCCCCGACATTGACGACGAGGACATCGAGAACCTCGTCATCCAGCAGATTGAATTCTGCAACATCGTCCTGCTGAACAAGGCCTCGGAGGTAACGCCCGACGAGCTGGGACGCATCCGCGGCATCATCCGCGAGCTGCAGTCGAAGGCCGAAATCATCGACACCAACTACGGTGACGTCGACCTCGACCGCATCATCAACACCGGCATGTTCGACTTCGACGACGTGGCCACCTCGGCCACCTGGATTCAAGAGGTGGAACGCCACGACGACGATGATGACGACGACGATGACGACGACCACGAGCATCACCACCACCACGATGACGACGACGACCACGACGAGCACGAGCACGAGCACCACCACCATCACCACCATCACCACGACGAGGGCGAGGCCGAGGAGTATGGCATAGGGACGTACGTGTACTACGCGCGGCGACCGCTCGAGCTGGGACTCTTCGACGAGTTCGTGGCCCGCAAGTGGCCGAAGGGCATCATCCGCGCCAAGGGCATCTGCTGGTTCAAGGACGAGCCCGACATCTGCTACGTCTTTGAGCAGGCCGGCCGACAGGTGAGCCTACGCAACGCCGGACAATGGTATGCCACCATGCCGAAGAACGAGCTTGCCGAACTGATGGATCAGCAGCCAAGCCTGCGCCGCGACTGGGACGAGCAGTATGGCGACCGCATGCAGAAGCTGGTGTTCATCGGCCAGCATCTCGACAAGGACCTCATTGCCCGCGAGCTTGACTTTTGCCTGGTTTGAGCGCCTATAGTTGTCAATCACACTTTTCAACCCGCGCTCCCCACACATCCCACACCGGGCTGACCGTGAAACGAGCCTCCCGGGAAAGATTCACTGGCAGTGAATAATTATAACGAAGCGCCCCACGGACGAAACGCGGCGCCTTTCACGCACTGTGAGGCGTCCGCCGTCAGGTGTGGGAAGTGTGGGAAGTGCGGGTTGTTTGATTATTCCGCTTTAATATACGCGCGCGAAGCAGCCACGTGGCCAAAGGTTTTCAGTTTTTGATTCTTTTGTTTGGCCGTTACGCAGATTTTTAGTAACTTTGCACGCCGAAACGAGATTGTACATAAAACCCCAATAGACATTATCAAAAGACGATGAAAAGAGACAACCAAATCTTCGAGTTGATTGAGAAAGAGCATCAGCGCCAGCTGAAAGGCATCGAGCTGATAGCCAGTGAGAACTTCGTGAGCGATGAGGTGATGGAGGCCATGGGCTCGTACCTGACGAACAAGTACGCCGAAGGCTACCCCGGCAAGCGCTACTACGGTGGCTGCCAGGTGGTCGACGAGGTCGAGAAGCTGGCCATCGAGCGCGTCTGCAAGCTCTTCGACGCCGAGTATGCCAACGTGCAGCCCCACTCAGGAGCTCAGGCCAACGCTGCCGTGCTGCTGGCCGTGCTGCAGCCGGGCGACACGTTCATGGGCCTTAACCTGGCTCACGGCGGCCACCTCTCACACGGGTCGCTGGTCAACACGAGCGGCATCCTCTACAAGCCCGTGGGCTACAACCTGAACAAGGAGACGGGCCGCGTTGATTACGACGAGATGGAGCAGCTGGCCCTGGAGCACAAGCCGAAGCTCATCATCGGCGGTGGCTCGGCCTACAGCCGTGAGTGGGATTACAAGCGCATGCGCGAGATTGCCGACAAGGTGGGCGCTCTGCTGATGATCGACATGGCTCACCCCGCCGGCCTCATTGCAGCCGGCCTGCTGGAGAACCCCGTGAAGTGGGCCCACATCGTCACCTCGACGACCCACAAGACGCTGCGCGGACCTCGCGGCGGTATCATCCTCATGGGCAAGGACTTCGAGAACCCCTGGGGCCTGAAGACGCCGAAGGGCGAGGTCAAGATGATGTCGGCCCTGCTCAACTCGGCCGTATTCCCCGGTCAGCAGGGTGGACCCCTCGAGCACGTCATCGCTGCCAAGGCCGTGGCCTTCGGCGAGGCTCTGCAACCCGAGTTCAAGGAGTGGGCCGCACAGGTGCAGAAGAATGCCAAGGTGCTGGCCGACGAGCTCGTGAAGCGCGGCTTCACCATCGTCAGCGGCGGTACCGACAACCACTCGATGCTCGTCGACCTGCGCTCGAAGTACCCCGAGCTGACTGGCAAGGTGGCCGAGAACGCCCTCGTCGCCGCCGACATTACCGTGAACAAGAACATGGTGCCCTTCGACTCGCGCTCGGCCTTCCAGACGAGCGGCATCCGTCTCGGCACGCCCGCCATCACTACGCGCGGTGCCAAGGAGGACCTGATGGTGCAGATAGCCGCCTGGATTGAGGAGGTGCTGAACGCTCCCGAGGACGAGCAGGTGATTGCCAGCGTCCGCCAGCGCGTCAACGAGAAGATGAAGCAATATCCGCTCTTCGCCTACTAAGCCGATAAGTTGACGGAACCCTATTCCGTTCTGTATAGAGATTATGGGAAATCAAGAGGTATGACGCCCTAAGGAGCTGTTTACCACCTGATTTCCCATAATTTCTTTCTTTTTTATTACTGCTTTTACGCTGTTTATTCGCTATAGGCTTTCTCGCCGATGGTCTCCATCGAGCCGATGGTCATCTGCCGCAGGTCGTAATAAGAGCCGTTGTAGACGTTGAAGTCGACGTGACCCTTGATGCCGGGCAGCTTGCCAACGTCGGTGTGCTGCCAGAACTTCCAGCGGCCCTTGTACTCTACGCTGTCTACGTAGTAGTGGGCAATCCAGTAGGGATACTGGTTGAAGACCGAGTCGCTGAGATAGCGCATCTTAAATTTATAATAGGTATAGATGATGGGCTTCACCTTGTAGTGCCACTCAACGAGGTCGAGCCACTTCAGCACCGACTGCTTGAACTGCTCGTCGGTCTGGTCCTTGGGCTTGTGCTCGACGTCGAGCACCGGGGGCAGGTCGCCGTTCTCGAGCTTCACCTGGCTGATGAAGTGCTGGGCCTGGCGGGCTGCCGGCGAGTGGACGCTGTAGAAATGATAGGCTCCGCGGGTGAAGCCGTACTCGCGGGCCTGGTGGAAGTTTTCATGGAAGTTCTCGTCGGTGCGCGTTGAGCCCTCGGTGGCCTTGATCATGACGAAGCGCACGGGGTAGCGGCCTATCATGCCCTTGTCCTTGAGCTCGTCCCAGTCGATATGGCCCTGGTGGTGCGAGATGTCGATGCCGTGAATCTCGTAGCCGTCAGGGTAGTTCATGTCGCCGTAGAGGGCGCGCCAGCGGAAGCCGAAGGGACCGACGAAGAAGTAGTAGAACAGCCAAATGTAGAGCGCCACGACACCCACGCCGCCAACCCACCATCCCCAGACGGGTATGCGCCCTAAAAGGCGAGCCACGGCTCCGGAGCGCTTCTTGCGCCCGGGGCCGTGGTGCGTTGGGTTGGTGCTGGTGCCTCTATGGCGTGCTACACGTTTCTTTGGCATTCTCAGCTTAGGTTACTTGGCCTGCTCGAGGGCCAGCGTCTTGGTGGGCTGGTCGCAGACTTCGGAGGGACCCCAGTACTGAATCGGACCGGGATAGACGTAGCACGTCTCCTTGGCCCACAGGTCGCGCTGGGCAGCGAAGCACTTAAACGGTGCACCGTCGAGCTCGACGAGTGCCTTGCGGATGACGGGCTTCATCTCGCCGTTGCGGCGCTCCATGTTCATCATCATCGTGATGGGCACACCGCCGGCAATCCACTCGTCGGCCGGTGCCGTCGTGTTCTTAACGATGGCCATGTAGCCGGTCTTGCCGTTGGCAATGAGCTGAGCGGCGCTGGTGCCGAGGGCGTAGCAGTAGTCGGCGTCGAAGTTCGACGGGGCGGCGCAGCGACCCTCGTAGCCGAAGAAGTGGTGCTGTGCAGCAAACTTGCCCACATACTTGCCCTCCTTCTTCCACTCGGCCAGACGGGCCTCACACATAGCTGACAGCAGCTTCTCGGTCTCGATGAGACTCACCTGCACGTTGCCGTGGGGGTCGCGGTCGAGCGAGAGCTGGCGGGCGACGTCCTCGGGCAGCGTCTCGAAGGTAGCAGCGTTCTCCTTCGAGAGGTGAGCGAGGATGTACTCGCGCTGGGCCTCCTTGTCGAGGTCTTTATAGTCGGCACCGTGGGCGGCCAGCAGGTCGTTGAGTTCCTGGATGAGGCGGCCGATGGCGGGAATAAACTCGATAAGTCCCTCGGGCACGATGACCGTACCGAAGTTATTGCCCTGGGCGGCACGATAGGCGATGGCCTCGCAGAGCTGGTCGACAATCTGGTTGAGGGTCATGTCGTTCTTCTCGACCTCCTCAGAGACGAGACAGATGTTGGGCTGCGTCTGCAGGGCGCACTCCAGTGCGATGTGCGAAGCCGAGCGACCCATGACCTTGATGAAGTGCCAGTACTTGCGGGCCGAGTTGCAGTCGCGCTCGATGTTGCCGATGAGCTCGGAGTAAGTCTTGCAGGCGGTGTCGAAGCCGAAGGAGGTCTCAATCTGCGAGTTCTTCAGGTCACCGTCGATGGTCTTCGGGCAGCCGATGACCTGTACGCCGTACTGCTTGGCAGCGTAGTACTCGGCCAGCACGCAGGCGTTGGTGTTCGAGTCGTCGCCGCCGATGATGACGATGGCCTTGATGTCGAGCTGACGGATAATCTCGAGACCCTTCTCAAACTGGTCGACCTTCTCGAGCTTGGTGCGGCCGGAGCCAATCATGTCGAAGCCGCCGGTGTTGCGGTACTCGTCGACGATTTCCTTCGTCAGTTCCATATAGTTATGGTCTACCAGACCGCCAGGGCCGAGGATGAAGCCGTAGAGACGGTTCTCGGGGTTGAGCTTCTTGATCTGGTCGAACAGTCCGGTGATGACGTTGTGACCGCCAGGTGCCTGTCCGCCACTGAGGATGATACCGACGTTCATGCGGGTGGTGTTGGCCTCGTCGGCCGGCACGAACTCCACGATGGGCATTCCGTAGGTGTTGGGGAACAACTTCTTGATTTCTTCCTGGTCGGCGACGCTCTGCGTGGGCTCGCCCTCCTTCACTTTTACTGCACCCTGCAGAGCCTTAGGCAGCTTGGGCTGGTAGGCGGCTCTCGCAATCTGCAATGCACTCTTTTCCATAATTGCTAATTGTTTTTGATATTTTTGTTGTGATAATGTATTTTCGACGTGCAAAAATACGCATTTTCGGCGAGAAACGGAAAGAATTTCTGCTTTTTATGTTTTTTTTTGAAGAAAGTTATTGTGATTTGCAAATTATTTGCTATCTTTGCTAACTGGAAATTACAAACCGCAAATGATTATGGCGAATAAGAGATCACTAAAACACGCTATCAACCTCGTCTGCACCGAGCTCTTCGCTGAGGCAGTGGCAGCGTCGCTCTACGGCAATGAGCCGCAGAAGGAGAAATCACACGCTGACACCGTGCTGGCAAGCATCGTCAGGCTTGAGTCCGACTACATCAGGCGAATCTCGCACATCGAGCCGGGCATGAAGCCCAAGCTCTACTTCAAGATCCTGCGCGAGAGGTTTGCCAATGAGGTTGATGAAATCGTTGACCAAATCAACTGTCTGTAACACTTATCGCAACAAGAACACAATGTGGAAGAAATTTTGTAACTGGCTGTTGTACAAACGTATGGGATGGACGGTCAACGTGACTGAACCCCATCCCGAAAAGTATATCATCTGTCTGGCCCCGCACACCAGCAACTGGGATTTCGTGATGGGCCAACTCTACTGTGGTGCCACCGGCATGAAGAGCAACTTCCTGATGAAGAAGGAGTGGTTTTTCTGGCCGCTCGGCGTGCTGTTCCGCCGCCTGGGCGGCATTCCCGTCTACCGGCAGAAGCACACCAGCATGACCGACGCCTTGGCACAGACGGCCCGGCAGGCCGACACGTTCCACCTCTGCATCACGCCCGAGGGCACGCGCTCGCTCAACCCGGAGTGGAAGAAGGGTTTTTACTTCATTGCCCTGAAGACGGGCATCCCCATTCTGCTCTACGGTCTTGACTACGAGCGCCGACTCATTGAGTGTACGAAGACCATCGTCCCCGACGGCGACCTGGAGCGCCAGATGCGCGAGATAAAGCTCTACTTCAAGGACTTCAAGGGTAAGAAGCCCGCTAACTTTACGATAGGAGACGTGCGATGAGAAGGTTGACGCTTTTATCTTTACTCGCCGCACTGACGCTCGCACTCCCACTACGGGCCCAGACGTGGGGCGACATCGACTACGACGGGGCACCGTGGGTTGAGAACGTGTCGAAACCCTACAAGATAACCCGGGGACTGTACAACCGCCACCTGACAGTGTGGGCGAGCCACGGCCGATACTACGACATGGGCGAGCAGCGCTGGAAGTGGCAGCGCCCTACCCTATTCGGCACTAACGAGGACCTGTTCACCCAGACCATCGTCGTACCCTATCTTATACCCATGCTCGAGCGCGCCGGGGCGGTCGTCTTCACGCCGCGTGAGCGCGACTGGCAGCGTAACGAGGTGATTGTCGACAACGACGACCACCGTAACCTGACGGGCTACCGCGAGACGGGCTACCGCCAGCCGTGGGGCAACGCCCCCGCTGCCGGCTTCGGCCTGCACGGCGGCCGCTATGCCGACGGCGAGAATCCCTTTGAGGCAGGCACGGCGCGCATGGCCGAGACGACGACCAGCCGGTCGAAATATAGTTCGATAAGCTACCAGCCGACCATACCCGAGGCTGGACGCTACGCCGTCTACGTCAGCTATCAGACGGTGGAGGGCAGCATCGACGACGCCCACTACACCGTGTGGCACAAGGGCGAGCAGACCGAGTTTCGCGTGAACCAGCAGATGGGCGGCTCGACGTGGGTCTATCTCGGCACGTTCGACTTCGACAAGGGTTGCAACGAGTGGAACTGCGTCACGCTGACCAACCAGAGCAGCCACCGCGGCGGTGTGGTAACAGCCGACGCCGTACGCTTCGGCGGCGGCATGGGCAACATCGAGCGCGGCGGTCAGGTGAGCGGTCTGCCGCGCTGTCTGGAGGGCGCACGCTACTACTGCCAGTGGGCGGGCATGCCCTTCAGCGTCTACAGTCAGCGACTGGGTCAGAACGACTACGCCGACGACATCAACGCACGGTCGCTGAGCGAGAACCTGCTGGCGGGTGGCTCCGTCTACGTGCCCAACCGCGAGGGGCGGCGCGTGCCGCTCGAGCTGTCGCTGGCCATCCACAGCGACGCCGGCTACAATGCCGACGGCCGATCTGTCTACGGACCGCTGGCCATCTACACCACCGAGAAGGACGGCTCGAACGTCTTCAACTGCGAACGGCCCAGGGCGATGTCGCGGCAGCTGGCCAGCGACCTGCTCAGCAATGCCGACCGCGACATCAAGGCCCGCTTCGGCGTCAGCTGGACCAAGCGCGACCTGCGCGACCGCAACTATTCCGAGACGCGCCTGCCTGAGGTGCCCAGCGTCATCTTCGAGACGATGTCGCACCAGAGCTTTCCCGACATGCGCTACGGCCAGGACCCGAACTTCCGCTTCACGCTGGCTCGCTCAATCTATAAGACCATACTGCGCTACGTCAGCAGCATGCACGACGACGACTGCACCGTAGCACCGCTTGCGCCCGAACGGCTCAGGGTGGAGTTCGTCAACCGCCGCCGCGGCGAGGTGCGCCTGTCGTGGCAGTCCACCGACGACCCGCAGGAGCCCTCGGCTGAGGCTACCGGCTTCGTCGTCTACACGGCCGTGGGCAGCGGTGGCTTCAACAATGGCGAGCACGTCAGCGGCCACTCGACGACGCTGCGCCTCGAGCCCGGCGTACTCTACTCCTTCCGCGTGGCCGCCGTCAACAAGGGCGGCGAGAGCTTCCCCTCAGAGGTGGTGTCGGCGCTGTTCAACCACCGACAGAGCCCCACGGTGCTCGTCGTCAACGGCTTCCACAGGCTGGCGTCGCCCGCCGTGATACACAACGACTCGCTGCAGGGCTTCATGCTCGACCGCGACATGGGCGTCAGCTACGGACTGACCGCCGGATGGGCCGGCCGACAACTGAACTTCAGGACCGACAAGATGGGCGTTGAGGACTCTACCGGACTGGGCTTCGGCTACACCGAACTGGCTGGGCAATTCATAGCCGGCAATGACTTCAACTACATACGCACCCACGCCGAAGCCATCCGCCAGGCGGGCTATTACAATGTCGTCAGCTGCTCGGCTGACGCACTGACGACGGCCGACGCCGAGGCGGCTGATGCCGTTGACCTCATCCTCGGACTGGAGTGCGACGACGGCCACAGCCTGCTGAAGTACAAGGCCTTCCCCGCCAGTCTGCAGACCTGGCTCAGGGGCTATATGGGCATGGGCGGACGACTGCTCGTCAGCGGCTCATTCGTGGGCAGCGACATGGTCGACGCCGAGGGACAGCAGTTCCTGAGCGACGTTCTGAAATGTCTGCCGGCGGGTACCGACCCGTCAACAGCCGACGAGACCATCAACGGCATGGGGACGTCGTTCGACTTCTACCGCCAGCATAACGAACGGCACTACGCCGCGCCCCACCCCGACATTCTGCTGCCTGCCGAGGGCGCCATCACGCCGCTGGCCTACGCCGACGGCTACGGTGCCGCCGTGGCCTACACCGATCAGCACCAGCGCTCGTTCACCATGGGCTTCCCCTTCGAGTGCATCAAGTCTGAACAGATGCGGACGGCCATCATGCAAGCAATTCTCACGTACCTTATTAAATAAAACGATAAACAGTCATGTCAAAAATCCAAGCTAATCCTTCAGGGTCGAGGACCATCGAAGTCACCGACGAACATCTGAAAACCATCGAGGAATACCAGTTGCTGCGCGACCTCATCGACTCTAACGGCTACGTCGACGAGACCGTGCTCGACAAACTCAGGCTGAACATCCGCTCGATGCTTGAGTCACAATCGGGCACAGACAAACGCCTGCTCGACCTCTGCCTCGACGTCGTCTATCATCCCGACATGAAAGCCTTCGGACTTCAGCAACTTGTGTTGTACTACATCAACTGGAAGAACAGTGTCGCCGACGAACAGTGAATTCCTGCTGACAGACTTCCTGCCGACGACTAAGAAGGAGCTCGATTTGCGCGGCTGGGACTACGTTGACGTCATCCTCTTCTCGGCCGACGCCTACGTTGACCATCCGTCGTTCGGTGCGGCCGTCATCGGGCGTACGCTCGAGGCGGCGGGTTTCCGCGTGGCCATCGTTCCGCAACCCGACTGGCACGGCGATTTCCGCGACTTCAAAAAGCTGGGCAGGCCCCGGCTCTTCTTCGGCATCGCTCCCGGATGTATGGACTCCATGGTCAACAAGTACACCGCAGCACGGCGACTGCGCTCTGAGGACGCCTACAGCCCCGACGGCCGCCACGACCTGCGCCCGGAATATCCCACCATCGTCTACACCCAGATTCTGAAGCAGCTCTTCCCTGACGTCCCCGTCGTGCTTGGCGGCATCGAAGCCTCGCTGCGGCGCGTCACCCACTACGACTACTGGCAGGATCGGCTTCGCCCCTGCATCCTCTGCGACTCAGGCGCCGACCTCATCGTCTATGGCATGGGCGAGAAGGCCATCACAGAACTCGCTCGCCGACTGTCCGATGGTTTTGCCATCGGAACCATCCGCGACATCCCGCAGACGGTCTACCTGGCCGACGACATCGCCCCGCAGCCCGACGACATCGTGCTTCACAGCCACGAGGAGTGCCTTGCCGACAAGCGCGCCCAGGCCGAGAACTTCCGCTACGTAGAGGAACAGTCGAACATGATGCACGCCAGCCGAATACTCCAGCAGGTTAGCGCAAAGATTGTCAGTACGACAACCAATAATCGACAATCGCTTAATCGGAAACACTATGTCGTGGTCAATCCGCCTTACCCCCCGATGACCACGGCCGAACTCGATGCCTCATTCGACCTGCCCTACACGCGCCAGCCGCATCCCAAGTATCGCGGCAAACGCATACCAGCCTTCGAGATGATTAAGTTCTCGGTAAATATCCACCGGGGCTGTTTCGGCGGATGCGCTTTCTGCACCATCTCGGCTCATCAAGGTAAGTTCATTACCTGCCGCTCGAAAGAGAGCATACTCCGAGAGGTCAGACAGGTCATCAAGATGCCCGACTTCAAGGGCTACCTGAGCGACCTCGGCGGACCGTCGGCCAACATGTACGGCATGCACGGCCGAAACCTTGCCGCCTGCGAGCGCTGTCGGCGCCCCAGTTGTATTCATCCGCAGATATGTCCCAATCTGGACACCGACCACTCGCGGTTGATTGACATCTATCGCGCCGTCGACAGTCTGCCCGGCATAAAGAAAAGCTTCATTGGCAGCGGCGTACGCTACGACCTGCTGCTCTACCGCAGCAAGGACGAGGCTGCCAACCGCGCCGCACAGGAGTACACCCGCGAGCTCATAACCCGCCACGTCAGCGGACGCCTGAAGGTGGCTCCCGAACATACCAGCGACCGCGTGCTGCGACTGATGCGCAAGCCTTCGTTTCAGCAGTTCTATGACTTCAAGCGACAGTTCGATAACATCTGCCGCGAGGAGCACCTGAACCAGCAGATTATACCTTATTTTATAAGTAGCCACCCCGGCTGCCACGAAGAGGACATGGCACAACTGGCTGCCATCACCCGCCGCCTCGGGTTCCATCTCGAGCAGGTACAGGACTTTACCCCGACGCCCATGACCGTTGCCACCGAGATGTGGTACACGGGCTATGACCCCTACACGCTCGAGCCCGTCTTCAGCGCTAAGACGCCTCGCGAGAAGGAGGCCCAGCGCCAGTACTTCTTCTGGTATAAAGACCAACAGCATGACCATCATCGAACAAACACTCATACCGAAAAACCCGACCACGAAAAGCGAGGACGGCATCGTCGTCGATGACGACTTCATTGCCGTCATCGACGGTTCGACATCGAAGACACAGCACCACTACAGCCGCCTCATGAGCAACGGCCGGTATGCCATGACCATCGTGGCCGACTACATCCGCCGAATGCCTAAGGAGACATCGTGCCAGCAATTCTGTGCGGGTGTCACCGCTGCCATCCGCAAACGCTACATCCCCTTCTGGAAGGGCAACAAGGACGCCGTCATCGACCGACTGCTTGAGCACCCCGAAGAACGACTGACGGCCTCGGCCGCCATCTTCAGCAGGGTGCGGCGGGAGATATGGCTCGTCGGCGACTGTCAGTGTCTGCTCAACCAGCAATACTACGACAACCCCAAGCCCTATGAACAGACGCTGGCCGAGATGAGGGCGGCAAAGGTCGCCGAACTGCTGGCCAGTGGCATCAGCCGCGACAGCATACTGGCCGACGACACGGCCCGAAGTGCCATCATCCCCCAGATGCTCCGCGAGATGCGCAACCAGAACGTCACCTATGCCGTCATCGACGGATTCCACATCCCAGCAGCTAAGGTGCCCGTCATCACCCTCGACTTCCGGCCTTGGGAGATTGTGCTCGCCACCGACGGCTACCCCTTCCTCTGCCCCACCCTGGCCGAGAGTGAGCGTCGACTGCAGCAACAGAAGACCGACGACCCACTGAATATCGGTGCTTTTAAGGCGACAAAGGGCTTTCTGGCGGGCAACAATTCGTTCGATGATAGGGCGTACATAAGATTTCAGGTCTGAAATTTGGTCGTGTCGCAGAAAATGTGTAACTTTGCACCCGCTTTCGGTTCCGTAGCTCAGCTGGATAGAGCAACAGCCTTCTAAGCTGTGGGTCTTGGGTTCGAGTCCCAACGGAATCACAAGCAAAATTCCGAGAATGCCGATTATAAAAGCATTTTCGGAATTATTTTTTCTTTCATACAGAGTTTGCGGCTGCAATAGTACTAAAAACACTACGGGTGCGCGGCTTTCACAAGCGGCGCCATCCTAGAACAAACTATCGTTAAATACAAAATAAGGTTAAAGAAAAGAAGAAATATGTATAGCTTTGGTGTTTTTTTCGTACCTTTGCATGCGTTTTTGATCAACAACAACTATTTATAATTTTTATGCAGTATTCTAACGAAGTCAACAACATGTGCGTTGTTGCAAAAGGTCCAAACCACGGACCCGCCCCCATTCCCGAAGAGGGCAAATGGATTCAGGCAAAAGAGATTAAGGATATCTCAGGTTACACTCACGGTATCGGCTGGTGCGCACCTCAGCAGGGTGCCTGCAAGCTGTCGCTCAACGTCAAGGACGGCGTCATCCAGGAAGCTCTCGTCGAGACCATCGGCTGCACGGGTATGACCCACTCTGCCGCCATGGCCAGCGAAATCCTGCCCGGCAAGACCATCCTCGAGGCGCTGAACACCGACCTCGTCTGCGACGCCATCAACACCGCCATGCGCGAGCTGTTCCTGCAGATTGTTTATGGCCGCACGCAGAGCGCCTTCTCAGAGGGCGGACTGGTCATTGGTGCCGGCCTTGAAGACCTGGGTAAGGGTCTGCGCTCACAGACGGGTACGCTCTACGGCACCGTTGCCAAGGGCACGCGCTATCTGGAGCTCACCGAGGGCTACATCACGAAGCAGTTCCTTGACAAGGACAATCAGGTCTGCGGTTACGAGTATGTACACTTGGGCAAGATGATGGAGGCCATCAAGGGCGGCATGGACGCCAACGAGGCCGTGAAGAAGTTCACCGGCAGCTATGGCCGCACCACCGCCGAGCAGGGAATTGTTAAAGCTATTGACCCACGTGAAGAATAAAGGAGGACACAAGTTATGATAAGAAAAGTATCATTCGAGAGCTACGAGCGTCGTATCAACCAGGTACTGGCCGCTCTGAAAGAGAACGGAATCAACAGCATCGAGGAGGCTAACGAGATTTGCGAGAAGGCAGGCGTTGACCCCTACCAGATGTGTGAAGACACACAGCGTATCTGCTTCGAGAATGCCAAGTGGGCATACGTCTGCGGTGCCGCCATCGCTATCAAGAAGGGCGTGAAGAATGCTGCCGAAGCTGCCGAAGCCATCGGTATCGGTCTGCAGTCGTTCTGCATCCCCGGCTCTGTGGCCGACGACCGCAAGGTGGGTCTTGGCCATGGCAACCTGGCCGCCCGTCTGCTGCGCGAGGAGACCGAGTGCTTCGCCTTCCTGGCTGGTCACGAGTCGTTTGCCGCTGCCGAGGGCGCCATCAAGATTGCCGAGAAGGCCAACAAGGTACGCCAGAAGCCGCTGCGCGTCATCCTCAACGGTCTGGGCAAGGACGCTGCCATGATCATCTCGCGTATCAACGGCTTCACCTACGTTCAGACTCAGTTCGACTACTACACCGGCGAGGTGAAGGTGGTCAAGGAGACGCCCTACAGCGACGGTCCCCGTGCAAAGGTCAAGTGCTACGGTGCCGACGATGTTCGCGAAGGCGTAGCCATCCTGTGGAAGGAGAACGTCGACGTGTCGATTACGGGTAACTCGACCAACCCCACCCGTTTCCAGCACCCCGTTGCCGGAACCTACAAGAAGGAGCGCGTGCTCGCCGGCAAGCCCTACTTCTCGGTGGCTTCAGGTGGTGGTACGGGTCGCACGCTGCACCCCGATAACATGGCTGCCGGTCCTGCTTCCTACGGTATGACCGACACGCTGGGCCGCATGCACAGCGACGCCCAGTTCGCCGGTTCAAGTTCAGTGCCCGCTCACGTCGAGATGATGGGCTTCCTGGGTATCGGTAACAACCCCATGGTCGGTGCTACGGTCTCTATCGCCGTCGAAGTCAGCCTGGCCCTGAACGGCAAGTAATACACACAAAAGCCCCTATAAAGAAAACAGGAAGGAAGCCCCGCATGGCATCCTTCCTGTTTTTCAGTTTATGCGGTTCTGGTCAATCCGGTCCTGCAGGGCGGCGTTGCGCTGACTGTCGTACATACTCTCGCTGGCCACCTGCGACACGCTCTTGCCCTCGACCAGTTCTTTTGCCGCTTTCTTAGCCTTGTTCATCAGTCCCCCAAACTGTGCATGAGCCGAGGTGCTCACGCCTGCCAGCATCATGATGGCGATGGCCACACGTGCCAATTTGTAGTTTCTCTTTTTCATATAGCAATAATATTATAGTTTTGTCGCTACAAAGATAGCAAAAAAAGATGCAAAGGTTCAAATTAACTTTATTTCTCATAAAAAATACGGTGAGGGCGGATTTTTTTTCGTAAATTTGCATTCGATTTGAAAAGAGACAAGGACGGCAAATGAGAATCTTATACGTATTCCTGCTCGCAGCAGGGTGGCTGGGCGCCTGGGCAAGAAGCACCATCAACAGTGAAGACATCAAGACGCTGCAGGTGGTGGTGAACCAAGACTGGCTGTCGCCCCCCGTAATGCGGCTCGGTACCGGCGACGTGCTGAACGTGGGTTTCGACGAGCTGTCGCACACCTACCGTCGGTTTATGTATCGGCTTGAGCGCTGCGAGGCTGACTGGACACCGTCGGAGAACCTGTTTGAGAGCGACTGGCTGGAGGGCTTTAACGGTTCACCGATAGAGGACTACGAAAACTCGCTGAACACCACCGTGCTCTATACGCACTACCGGTTACAGATACCCAATGACCACTGCCGGCTGAAGATGAGCGGCAACTACCGCCTGCACGTCTACGACGAGGACGACGAGCAGAACGATGTACTCACGGCAGAGTTTCGCGTGGTGGAGTCACTGATGAACGTCGGACTGAGCGTGACGACCAACACCGACCTCGACTTTAACCTCAGCCACCAGCAGGTAGCAATGGCGGTAAACTTCGGCAACCTGCGGGTGACGAACACCGGAGAACAGATATTCACCGTGGTGACGCAGAATGGACGCGAAAACACGCAGCGGCTGAACCCGCAGCCCGACTTCGTACAGCCCGACCGCCTACGGTGGGAGCACAACCGTCAGCTGGTCTTCGACGCCGGCAACGAATACCATAAGTTTGAGGTGCTCGACGTGAGCCACCCCACGATGGGCATTGACCGCATGGAATGGGACGGACACCACTACCAGGCCTACCCCTTTGCCAACATACCGAGGCGCACCTACACCTACGACCAGGATGCCAACGGCGCCTTCTACATACGCAACAGCGACAACATAGAGAACGACCGTACGTGCGACTACGTCTACGTGAACTACAAGCTCGTGCCCGCTGAACAGTATGGGCGCGACGTCGTCGTTGACGGACAGTGGACCACGGAGCCGGCCGGCAACTACACCATGAGCTACGACCCCACGGACCGCAGCTACAACGCCCGCATACTGCAGAAGCAGGGCTACTACTCTTACCAGTACGTGCTGCGCGGCGACGACGGCCGGACAACCGTCATGCCCGAGGAGGGCTCGTTCTTCGAGACCGAAAACCGCTACCAGGCCTACGTCTACTACAAGGGCGTGACCGACAGGACGTGGCGGCTGGTGGGCTACCAGCAAGTGACTTTCAACTACAAATAATAATACACACAAACAACAATGGCAAAAATTACGAAAGAGGCCGCGCTCGAGTATCATGAGCAAGGACGGCCGGGAAAGATTGAAGTGAAGCCCACGAAGGCTTATCGCACGCAGACAGACCTCTCGCTGGCCTACTCGCCAGGCGTGGCCTATCCGTGTCTGGAAATTCAGGATAACCCTGACAACGCATACCGCTACACCGACAAGGGTAATCTGGTAGCTGTCATCTCGAACGGCACCGCCGTGCTCGGACTGGGCGACATCGGCGCCATGAGCGGCAAGCCGGTGATGGAGGGCAAGGGACTGCTGTTCAAGATTTATGGTGGCATCGACGTGTTCGACATCGAGGTAGCCGAGAAGGACCCCGAGAAGTTCTGCGAGGCTGTGGAGCGGATTGCCCCCACCTTCGGCGGCATCAACCTCGAGGACATCAAGGCGCCGGAGTGCTTCTACATTGAGGAGCGCCTGAAGCGGACACTCGACATACCCGTGATGCACGACGACCAGCACGGCACGGCCATCATCTCGGCCGCCGGACTGAAGAACGCCATGGAGGTCATCGGCAAGGACATCTCAAAGGTGCGCATCGTGGTGAACGGCGCCGGCGCCGCAGCCATCTCGTGCACAAAGCTCTACATGGCCATCGGCGCACGCAAGGAGAACATCGTCATGCTCGACTCGAAGGGCGTCATCTCGACCAGCCGCACCGACCTGAACGAGCAGAAGAAGCAGTTCGCCACCGAGCGCAATGACATCAAGACCCTGACCGAGGCCGTCAACGGTGCCGACGTGTTCGTGGGCCTGTCGAAGGGCAACGTGCTGACCAAGGACATGGTTCGCACGATGGCCAAGGACCCCGTCATCTTCGCACTGGCCAACCCCGTACCCGAAATCTCATACGAGGACGCCATGGAGGCCCGCCCCGACACGCTGATGTCAACAGGCCGCACCGACTACCCTAACCAGATCAATAACGTCATCGGCTTCCCCTACATCTTCCGCGGTGCACTCGACGTTCACGCCACTGCCATCAACGAGGAGATGAAACTGGCCGCCGTGAAAGCCATTGCCGACCTGGCCAAGCAGCCCGTGCCCGACGTGGTGAACGACGTCTACAAGGTAAACAACCTGCACTTCGGCCGCGAATACTTCATACCCAAACCCGTCGACCCGAGACTCATCAGCGAGGTCTCGGCAGCAGTAGCCAAGGCCGCCATCGACAGCGGTGTGGCCCGTCGCCAGATTGACAACTGGGACGAGTACAAGGACTCGCTCTCGGTGCTGCTCGGCCAGGAGACAAAGCTGACGCAGAAGCTCTATGCCACGGCCGCCTCACACCAGCAGCGCGTGGTCTTCGCCGAGGCCGTCCACCCGACGATGCTGAAAGCCGCCGTTCAGGCCAAGGCTGAGGGCATCTGCCATCCGATACTGCTGGGCAACGACGAGTTTATCACGAAGCTGGCACAGTCGCTCGACCTGAGCCTTGAGGGCATCGAGATTGTGAACCTGCGCCACCCCGACGAGCAGGAGCGACGCGAGCGCTACGCCCGCATACTGACCGAGAAGCGTCAGCGCGACGGCTACACCTTCCAGGAGGCCAACGACAAGATGTTCGAGCGCAACTACTTCGGCATGATGATGGTCGAGACGGGCGATGCCGACGCCTTCATCACCGGTCTCTACACCAAGTACTCGAACACCATCAAGGTGGCCAAGGAGGTCATCGGCATACGGCCTGAGTATGAGCACTTCGGCGCCATGCACATCATCAACTCGCCTAAGGGCACCTACTACGTCGCTGACACGATGGTCAACGAGAATCCCGACTCTGACACACTCGTCGACATTGCCAAGCTGGCGTCGACGGCCGTCCGCTTCTTCAACGAGAAGCCCGTCATCGGCATGATCTCCCACTCTAACTTCGGCAGCTCGCAGAGCGCAGGCGCCAAGAAGGTGAAGCGCGCCGTAGAGCAGATGCACGAGCTCTACCCCGACCTGCCCATCGACGGCGAGCTGCAGCTGGGCTTCGCCATGGACGACGAACTGCGCGACGAGCAGTACCCCTTCACACGGTTGAAGGGTCAGAAGGTGAACACGCTGGTTTTCCCCAACCTGACGTCGGCACGCTCCAGCTACAAGATGCTGCAGATGCTCGACGCCGACGTCGAAATCATCGGCCCGATACAGATGGGACTCAACAAGCCCATACACTTCATAGACTTCGGCGCCTCGGTGCGCGACGTGGTGAACATTGTGGCCGTGGCCACCATCGACGCCTACGTCGACAAGGTGAAGTCGCGCATCAACGCTGCCAAGTTATAATGCATCGCGTCATACTGTCGCTGGCCAGCAACCGTTATCAGAAATCGAACCTCTTCAAGGCACGCCGTTGCCTGGAAGAGGTTCTCACTGATGCGCACTTCAGCTCGGAACACTGGACTCAGCCCGTAGGCAGCAACTGCCGGCGCGAAGCCTACCTAAACCAACTGGCCGATGCCACCACCGAGCTCGACGAGGCCGAACTGACGCAATGGCTGAAACAGAAGGAACTGGACTTCGGACGAACCGAAAGCAGGCGCCGACGGGGCGTCGTGCCCATCGACCTCGACATCCTGCAGTTTGACGACGAACGGCGGCACCTGAAAGACTGGGACCGCAGCTACGTGGCCGACCTCATCGGCGAACTGCAGCAATAGCGCCAACAAGCACTATAGCTTTTTCACGAACTTCATCTCGTGGAGGATGCGCTTCTGGCGCTTCTTCATATATTTGCTGGGATTGCTGGAACTGAACTTCCGCGGATTGGGCAGCGTCGCCGCAATCAGGGCACACTGCTCGCGCGACAGCTGCGCGGCATTCAGGCTCCAGTTCTCGCGGGCAATGGCCTCTACGCCGTAGATGCCCTCGCCCATCTCGACCGAGTTCAGGTAGACCTCCATGATGCGCTCCTTGGGCCACAGCAGTTCAATGAGACCGGTGAAGTAGACCTCAAACCCCTTACGCACCCACGAGCGGCCCGGCCAGAGGAAGACGTTCTTGGCCGTCTGCTGACTGATGGTCGACGCCCCGAGCTTCTGCTTCTCGGGGTGCTCACGGTTGCGCTTGACGGCATGCTCAATGGCCTTGAAGTCGAAGCCATGATGACTCCTGAAGTTGGCATCCTCGCTGGCCATCACCGCCACGGCCATGTGCTCCGACATCTCGCCGAGCGACACCCAGTGGTGGCTCAGGCGCAGCTCACGGCCCTCCTTCAGCTGTTCGTAACAACGGATGAACATCAGCGGGGTGAAGAAGACCGGCAGGAAGCGCAGGGCAACAACAGAAAGAATCGTGGAGGCCAGGAAAGCCACCACGATTCCACGTAATAATTTCTTAATCGTCTTCAACTAATTCTCAATTGTCAATTATCAATTGTCAATTATCAATTGTCAATTCAGATTACTGGAGAGTACCGTTGTTAGCGGCATTGATCATAGCCTGGCTGGCATAGAGGATAACCTCCACGCGACGGTTCTGAGCCTTGCCGGCAGCGGTAGAGTTGTCAGCCACGGGGTTGGCCTCGCCGAAACCAGTGGTAGAACGAATCTGGTTGCTGCTGACACCCAGCGACATCAGATAGTTCGTCACGGCCTGAGCGCGCTGCTGCGACAGGTTGACGTTCTTCTGGTAGCTCTGCTCGGCGGTAGAGTTCTTCCAGCCGGCGTTGTCGGTGTAACCCTGGACAGCAACGTCGCAGTCGGTGTTCACCTTCAGCACGTTGTTGGCAAACTGGGTCAGCGAGTTCTTGGCGGCAGCCTGCAGCGTAGAACTGCCCGTGCCGAAGAGGATACCCGAGTCGAAGGTGACCTTCACACCCTGCAGACCGTTGGCGTCGGTATAGCTCTCCACCTGAGCATTCTCAACGGCGGCAGCCTGAGCCTTCACCTTATCCATATGCTTACCGATGAGCGCACCGGCACCGGCACCCACGGCGCCACCGACGGCAGCACCCACGGCAGTATTGCCGGCAATCTTACCAACGATGGCACCTAAGGCAGCGCCACCGACGGCACCTATAGCAGTGCCCTTACCCAAGTTGTTACATCCTGCCATCACGATGCCTGCGCAGAGAGCGATGGCTACAGTCTTCATACTTTTCATAATTCTCGTTTCTTTTTTGTTATTGATTTATGTTTTGACAATTATTGTCGCATTTACGGTGCAAAGATAGTAATTATTTCTTAATTCGTGCATCTTAATTGATTTTTTTTTGTAATTTTGCACTCAATTTGACTAAATACTGAATAATCATGGCAAAAGAATTAAAAGATTTGACCAAAAGGGCTGATAATTACAGCCAGTGGTTTAACGACCTTGTAGTGAAGGCCGACCTTGCTGAACAGTCGGCAGTACGCGGCTGTATGGTCATCAAGCCTTATGGCTATGCCATCTGGGAGAAGATGCAGCAGCAGCTCGACAAGATGTTCAAAGAGACGGGTGCCCAGAACGCCTATTTCCCCCTGCTCATCCCGAAGTCGTTCCTCAGCCGCGAGGCCGAGCACGTAGAGGGTTTTGCTAAGGAGTGTGCCGTCGTCACCCACTACCGCCTGCGTGCCAAGGAGGACAAGAGCGGCGTCGAGGTCGACCCCTCGGCCAAGCTGGAAGAGGAGCTCATCATCCGTCCTACGTCAGAGACGATTATCTGGAACACCTACAAAAA
The DNA here is from genome assembly GCA_946617675.1 of uncultured Prevotellaceae bacterium. GTDB lineage: Bacteria > Bacteroidota > Bacteroidia > Bacteroidales > Bacteroidaceae > Prevotella. Next base: position 28,789 of record CAMOKH010000101.1, read on the forward strand.
CTGGATTCAGTCGTGGCGCGACCTGCCCCTGATGTGCAACCAGTGGTGTAACGTCATGCGCTGGGAGATGCGTACACGCCCCTTCCTCCGCACCAGCGAGTTCCTCTGGCAGGAGGGTCACACCGCCCACGCCACCCGCGAGGAGGCCGAGGCCGAGGCCCAGCTCATGCTGAAGGTCTACGCCAAGTTTGCCGAAGAGTGGATGGCCGTCCCCGTGGTGCAGGGCGTGAAGAGCGAGACCGAGCGTTTCGCCGGTGCTCTCGACACCTACACCATCGAGGCCATGATGCAGGACGGAAAGGCCCTGCAGAGCGGCACCTCGCATTTCCTCGGCCAGAACTTTGCCAAGGCTTTCGACGTCACCTATCTTAATAAAGAGAACAAGCCCGAGTATGTCTGGGCTACGTCGTGGGGTGTCTCGACGCGACTCATCGGCGCACTCATCATGACCCACTCCGACGACAACGGACTGGTGCTGCCGCCGCGGCTGGCCCCCATCCAGGTGGTCATCATACCCATCGCCACGAAGCCCGAGCAGATGGAGCTGGTCAACAAGGAGGTTCAGCCCATCATCGAGCAGCTGCGCCAGAAGGGCATCACCGTGAAGTTCGACGATGCCGACAACAAGCGTCCCGGCTTCAAGTTCGCCGACTACGAGCTGAAGGGTGTGCCCGTCAGACTGGTGCTCGGAGCACGCGACCTGGAGAACGGCACCATCGAGGTGATGCGCCGCGACACGCTCGAGAAGGAGACCCGCCCCTTGGAGGGTATCGCCAGCTACGTTGAGCAGCTGCTTGACGACATCCAGAAGAACATCTTCGAGAAGGCCAAGGCCTACCGCGACGCTCATATCTACGAGTGCGACAACTACGAGGAGTTCAAGGAGCGCGTCAAGGACGGCGGCTTCTTCCTCTGCCACTGGGACGGCACTGCCGAGACCGAGGCTAAGATCAAGGAGGAGACTCAGGCTACCATCCGCTGCGTGCCCTTCGGCGTCGAGCAGACGCCCGGCGTCGACATGGTGAGCGGCAAGCCCTCGAAGGCTCGCGTCATCATCGCCCGTAGCTACTAATGGTATTGTAATCGTAGAAAATGACCTGCACTTCCTGCACTTCCTGCACTTCCATACTGACTATCAGGCAATTACGCCGGCGAGCAAACCAATTATCCTGCACTTAAGCAGCACCTGAACCTGCACTGCCGAAACAGTCGGCCTGAAAATCAGACGGGGAGCCTCCCTGGAAAAGATTCACCGCCAATGAATGTTTATAACCCGGCGCCTTTTGCCCGAAAGGCGCCGGGTTTCTTGCTGAAAGGTGGCGCTATTTGGTCACCTTAGCAATCAATGGCAGGTGCGGGAAGTGCGGGAAGTGCGGGGTGTTTTCTGCTATTCGCTACTAATGGCAAGAAATCTTCGGACTGAGCCGCTAATGATTTCTAAGCGCAGCCCACGGAAAAGGGGTACCTTCACAGGCACCCCTTTTTTGACTCACATCAGCAACAAACCTATGGTGAATATGCTGCCGATGACTTGAAATCAGACTGTCTCACGACAACCCTCTTTCTAATTAACCTTAATAATCTAATACCATGAAAAACACATTGCAAATTTATATAATTTTTTTGAATTAACCATATAATTTATACACCAACGATTAAAGTTTAATGTTTATTAAGTTTATCAGCGATGATTTTAAGGATATTTTTGTCTTTTATGTGTCCTAAGAGTCTTTTACGCGATAAATCTGTCAGTACAGGCTCCGACTCAAGGCGACGCCAGGCGGCTGAGAAGTACTGCGGAGGATCGGTCGCCCGGACGTCGCTGCCTATTCCGAGCGTACGGACGACGGCAATGACCTGGCGACAGCTGTCAACATCGTCAGTGGTGTCTAACAGCAGCATGACCAGCGTGCATGACTCGTTCATACGGATGACGAGAGAGTCAGGGCCGAGGGCCGTCATCTGACTCTTACCGCCGAAGCTGTTGGTGACCTCGGCCTTCATCTTCGACTCCATGAAGTCGATGAAGTCAAGCCGGTTGTTACGAGACAGGTATGGGATGATGCTGTCGGGCATGGCGCGAAACAGTTTAGCCACGGTTAGTGTGTCGGCAGCGGCTGAAAGCGACGTGGCTGCCAGGAGCAGCGTGAAGAGTATTTGTTTCATAGTTGTTGACTGGGCGCTAAGTGATTGATTTGTTTGGCAAGCTGCATCATCATGACCGCCGACAGTCCGGCCGTTTCTGTGCGCAGACGGCTCTTGCCCAGGTCGACCGACACGTAGCCGGCGGCAACGGCCTCGCGGACTTCGTCGATGCTGAAGTCGCCCTCGGGGCCAATCATGACCAGTGCATCATCGCCGGGCTGAAGGGCGCAGATCTGCTCAAAGAGGTTGACGCGCGGCACTTCCTCATAGCAGTGGGCTATGTAGCGGTGGCCCGCAGCGTGCTCGCTGACAAATTGGCGGAACGTGGTGAGGTCGCCAACGGCCGGCATATAGGCTTTATGGCTCTGCTTGGCAGCCGCCACGACAATCTTCCTGATGCGGTCGGTCTTCAGGACGCGACGCTCGGAGTAGCGGCAGTTGAGGAACGACAGTTCGTCGACGCCCACCTCGGTGGCCTTCTCGGCAAGCCATTCCATGCGCTCGTTCATCTTGGTGGGCGCTATGGCCAGATGGACACGGCCCTGCCACTGGGGCAAGACGGTCTGCGTCTCGATGAGGCGGTACTGGCAATGGTGGCCTGAGGCCAACGTAATCTCGGCGCGGCTGATATGCCCGCAGCCGTCGGTCAGCAGCAGTTCGTCGCCGGCCTTCAGCCTGAGCACCTTGAGCACGTGAGCCGCCTCGTCGGCGGGCAGTTCGCCGCCGTCGGCAACGTCGGGTACATAGAAGAATCGTGTTTCCTTCATCGGCGGTTCCGTTTTTGAATCTCTTCGTGCAGAAATGAGGCCAGACGGTAGTTCTCTTCGGCAACGGCACGCTCGAGCTCCCGGTTCAGATGATCGATGTCAAGGGTGTTGATGGGGATCGAGATGCCGCGAGCGCCGGGGGTGAAGGACGTCGACTGGCGGCGCATCAGCTCCTCTTCGATATAGAACGGCATGCGCGAGATATAGTGCAGCAGCAGGGCGTCGCTCATTCGGATAGGCAGGGCGGTGGCCGTCTGCCTGTTGATCAGCGACACCCGGTACTGTCCGTCCATGATGTCGTAGGCCAACAGCTCGTAGTCTTCGACGCCGTTGGGGCACAACATCTTCAGGAGCACCTCGGGAAGCATCATGTCGCGGCCGGGCGTCTTGTTGTAACGGATGGCAAGCTGATCGCTCAGGGCCTTGTCGCAGATGACGCAGATGGCCAGCAGGCTTTCGGCGTCAGTGAGGCGGGCAACGGAGAAACCGTTGCTCCCCAGAATCTCTGAGATATCCCTGTAAAACAGCCTGATTTTCCTCATCGCGTCAGGCTTGTTTCTTCTCGGGGTGAAAGACGAGGGCAAAGGCGATGCCGACGACGAGGGCAAAGCCCGCGAAGATGAACCAGCACGACTGCCAGTCGCCCACGAGGAAGCCGTTCTGCCACGTGCAGTAGTGATTGACGATCTCGCCTGCTGCCAGTGTGCCGATGGTGGCTCCCACGCCGTTGGTCATCAGCATGAAGAGGCCCTGTGCCGACGCCTTCACTGACGGCTCGCAGACCTGGTCGACGAAGATACCGCCTGAGACATTGAAGAAGTCGAAGGCGACACCGTAGACGATGCACGACAGGATGAAGAGCAGCACGCCGGGCATGGCGGGATTGCCAATGCCGAAGAAGCCGAAGCGGAACACCCAGGCGAACATCGACATGAGCATGACGACCTTGATGCCGTAGCGCTTCAGGAAGAACGGAATGAGCAGGATGCAGAGGGCCTCGCTGACCTGCGAGATGGAGGTCAGCAGCGTGGCGTTATTGGCGGCAAACGACGAGGCGACGGCTGCATCGGCCGACCCTTTGAAACTGGTGATGAAGGGTCCGGCATAGCCGTTGGTCACCTGCAGCGACATGCCGAGCAGCGCCGAGAAGATGAAGAACAGCGCCATCTGGCGTGACTTGAAGAGCTTGAACGCATTCAGGCCGAACGACTCGGCCAGCGTGGCGTTGGGCTTCTTCTCCAGCTGACACTCGGGCAAGGCCACAAAGCAATAGACGAACAGAAGGACGCTCAGCATGCCTGAAACGAAGAACTGCATGTAGGTGTACTGGAACTTATGGGCATTCTCAGCCAGCGTCAGCGAGAAACTGCCATCCTCCCAGACGGCACAGTTGACGAACCACATGGTGACGATAAAGCCGACGGTGCCCAGCACGCGGATGGGCGGGAAGTCCTTGACGGTGTCGAGCCCGTTATTCTTCAGGATGGTGAAGGCGGTCGTATTTGACAGTGCTATGGTCGGCATGAAGAAGGCGACGCTCACCGTGTACATGGCAATGAAGGCGCCCTTGTTGGGCAGCTCGTTGCCAAAGCCGGCGGCGGCACCCATCCACCAGCAGCAAAGCATTGCTGCACCGGCTACAAGATGGCAGATGCCCAAGAGCCGCTGTGGCTGAATGTACTTGTCGGCCACAATACCCATAATGGTAGGCATGAAGATTGACACGATACCCTGAATGGCATAGAACCAGGAAATCTGGTCACCGAGACCTGCCGTTCCAAGGTAGTTTCCCATACAGGTCAGATAGGCACCCCAAACGGCGAACTCAAGGAAGTTCATCAGTGCCAGGCGGAATTTTAGATTCATAATTCTTTGGTTTTTAGTGTATCAACTTGTATTGTTTGCGAAGCGCTGTCCACGGAGTCTTTCCGCGATTCCTGCTTCTTCTCTTCCTGCTTGCGCATCTTTATCAGCTGGATGTTCCTGATGATCAGGAGCTTAAGCGACGGCGACACCTCCTTCTCGGGAGCCATGTAGATGTAGCCACGGAAATCCTTCACCCTGTGGTTGCCCACCGCCGGGATGCGTATCTGGTTTGTTCCCGACGACGAGAGGCCGAACGACTTGCTGACGATGGTGTCGTTGTCGTACTTCATGACGATACAAGCCTGAGCCGAGCGTGTGCCCTGCTGGTAGATGAAATCGTTGTTGATGATGAAGATAAACGAGTCGCCATTGCGGAATGAAGTGTCGGCCTTCTGCTCGAAGTCGATCCTGTTGTAGGGCGGATAAGGCATGAGCATGGCCGACAGCCGGCCCCGCCAGACGTCGACGGTGTCGCTGTTCAGGCTGAGCTTGCTGAAACGCTGCAGCTCGCCCTCGGGTGCGCCGAGATTCTGGGCGTTCTTGTTCAGACGGTTAACGACGTTTTTGTAGATTTCATCGAAACGATCGGCACGCGTATAATAATAGGTCAGCGAGGTGTCGAAGTCGGCCTTTGTCACGCCGTGCTTCTCGAGAACGGCTGCGAAGTAGAGCGTCTCGTTGAAGGCGCGCGACTCGCCGTCTTTGTTGTTGAGCGACGTCATGGCCTGGGCGATGTGGTAGTCGTAGAGCAAATCCTCCATGTCGTCTGGCTGGATAAACCGTGACGGAACGGAGGGCTTGCACGACAGGAGCAGTCCTGCGGCCAGGACGAGAAATATCAGTGGTCTACTCACGCTTCAGACTGATTTTACTTATCTCCTTACTATAGAACAGCAGCAACAGGGCGACGCCCACCGTGATGTTGGCATCGGCGTAGTTGAAGACGGGGCTGAAGAACACGAACTCGTCGCCCCCGAACCAGGGTACCCACTCGGGCCACGTCGTGACAATCAGGGGGAAGTAGAACATATCGACCACCTTGCCCATCAGGAACGGGGCATAGCCGGTGCCGAATTCTACGAAGTAGCTGGTGTAGAACGGCGACGAGGCACTGAACGCCATGCCATAGAACATGCAGTCGATGAGATTGCCGACGGCCCCGGCGAGCACCATCGAGAGGCAGACGATGTAGCCCCTGCGGGCCTTGTTGCGCACCTGCAGCCAGACGTAGTAGGCCAGCAGTGAAATGGCCACGACGCGAAACAGCGAAAGGGCCAGCTTCGAGCCTATCTGCATGCCGTAGGCCATACCGTTATTCTCGATGAACGAGATGTAAAACCAGTCGAAGACGCGTATGCTCTCATGGAGCGTCATGTTGGTCTTGACCCAGACCTTGATGAGCTGGTCGATAACGATGGCACTGGCAATAATCAGCATGCTCAGCCAGCCACGTGACAGGAATCGGCTCTGTGTGTTCACTTCTTACTGTTCATCATTTTCGACTCAACACTGAGCGTGGCGTGAGGGACAGCCCGGAGTCGCTCCTTGGGAATGAGCTTCCCCGTAAGCCGGTCAATGCCGTAGGTCTTGTTCTCAATGCGGACGAGCGCTGCCTTCAAGCCCTGTATGAACTTCTGCTGGCGGGCAGCCATCGTAATGATCTCTTCCTTCGACTGGGTGGCACTACCCTCCTCCAGCGCCTTATAGGTAGGCGACGTGTCGTCGACATCGTTGGAGTCCTGATTAGTGATGACGGCCATCATCTGGTCGTAGTCGCGCTTGGCAAGTGCCAGTTTCTCGTTGATGATAGTGCGGAACTCCTCGAGTTCTTCGTCACTGTAGCGTGTTTTCTCTGTTTCCATGTTCTTACGATTAGTTCTTGGTTATTTTGATATTCAGTTTGAAATCGTCGAAATCAATTTCTGCGCCGTCGTTGGGCTGAATCTCGATGGAATCGGCCAAAACCTGTGTCTTGATATAGTCGCCGAAGACTTCAACCGACTTCTCGACCTCAGCGTTCGGAGCCAGGGTCACCGTGATGCGGTCGGTAATCTCAAGACCGCTTTCCTTACGGATATTCTGAACGCGGTTGATAATCTCGCGAGCCATACCCTCTTGGCGCAGTTCATCGGTCAGCTCTACTTCGAGGGCAACGGTCAGTGACCCTTCGTTGGCCACGAGCCATCCGGGAATGTCCTCGCTGATGATTTCAACATCGGCGGCCTCGACCGTCAGTGCCTGTCCATCAACGTCGATGGCGAGGCTGCCGTTTGACTCAAGCTCGGCTATCTGCTCTTGGCTCAAGGCGTCCATAGCTGTGGCAACGCCCTTCATCAGCTTGCCGAACTTCTTGCCCATCGTCCTGAAGTTACACTTTACCTTCTTAACGAGAATGCCTTGACCCTCAACGAATTTTAGTTCCTTGACATTCACCTCGTTCATGATGAGCTGCTTCACGGCCTCGATGTGCTTCTTCTGCTCGTCGGTAGCGGGCAGCATGATGGCCTGCAGCGGCTGGCGGACCTTGATATTCACCTTGCGGCGCAGGGCAAGCACCATCGATGTAATCTTCTGTGCCATTTCCATGCGGGCCTCCAGGTCGGTATCAATCAGGCTCTCGTCGGCCACGGGGAACTTGTCGAGGTGGACGCTGTCGAGCTCGCCGCCAAGGTCCTTATAAAGCTGGTCGGCGTAGAAGGGAGCAAACGGTGCCAGCAGTCGGGCTACGGTAATCAGACAGGTGTAAAGCGTATCGTAAGCCGAACGCTTGTCGTCGCTCATGTCCTTGCCCCAGAAACGTTTACGGTTCAGGCGCACATACCAGTTTGACAGGTCGTCGTTGACGAAGGCGTCAATCAGTCGGCCGGCACGCGTCGGGTCGTAGTTGTCGAGCTCACGCTGAACGCCCTTCACGAGCGTATTCAGGCAGGAGAGTATCCAGCGGTCAATCTCCAAAGCTCCTCCTACTGCAGCCGAGGGAACTTCGTACCCATCGACGTTGGCATAAAGGGCAAAGAACGAATACGTATTATATAAGGTGCCGAAGAACTTACGGCGCACCTCGTCGACCCCGGCAGGGTCGAACTTCAGGTTGTCCCACGGTTCGGAGTTGGTCAACATGTAGAAGCGGACGGCATCAGTGCCGTATTTCTCGATCATATCGAAGGGATTGACCACGTTGCCGACGTGCTTGGACATCTTGTTGCCCTTGGCGTCAAGCACGAGACCCGACGAGATGACGTTCTTGAAAGCCACGGAGTCGAAAATCATCGTGGCAATAGCGTGAAGCGTGAAGAACCAGCCGCGCGTCTGATCGACGCCCTCGTTGATGAAGTCGGCCGGGAAGGCCTCACGTTTGTCGATTAAATCGCGGTTTTCGAACGGATAGTGTATCTGGGCGTAGGGCATTGAACCTGAATCGAACCAGACGTCAATCAGGTCGGTCTCGCGTTTCATCGGCTTGCCTTCGTCGCTTACCAGGATGATATTGTCGACGTAAGGACGGTGAAGGTCGATACGGTCATAGTTCTCCTTCGACATATCGCCGGGCACGAAGCCTTTCTCCTTCAGCGGGTTCACAGCCATGACACCTGCGGCCACAGAACGCTCGATTTCATCGTATAATTCCTCTATGCTACCAATACATTTCTCGGCCCGGCCCTCTTCGTCGCGCCAGATGGGCAGCGGAGTGCCCCAGAAGCGTGAGCGCGAGAGGTTCCAGTCGTTAAGGTTCTCAAGCCAGTTGCCGAAGCGTCCCGTTCCCGTCGACTCCGGCTGCCAGTTGATGGTCTTGTTCAGCTCGGCCATACGCTCCTTCTTGGCCGTAGAGCGGATAAACCACGAGTCGAGCGGATAGTAGAGCACGGGCTTGTCGGTGCGCCAGCAGTGCGGGTAGTTATGGGTGTGCTTCTCTATCTTGAACACCTTGTCCTGCTGTTTCAGGTCCATGCAGATTGAGATGTCGAGCGTCTCGTCCTTGTCGGTCAAGGTGTCGTCGTAGGCGTTCTTCACGTAGCGTCCGGCAAACTTCTGCCACTCTGCAACGTTGACATAGTTCTTGACGAAGTCGGCATCGAGATCCTCAATCTTGAAGTACTTGCCCTGCAGGTCGACCACTGGCCGCTCGTTGCCCTTCTTGTCGACGAGGACGATGGGGCAGATACCAGCCTTCTTGGCGACAAAGGCGTCGTCGGCACCGAAATTGGGAGCGATATGAACGATACCAGCACCGTCCTCGGTTGTCACGTAGTCGCCGGGGATGACGCGGAAAGCATCGCCCATCGGACGGATGGCGGGCATGAGCTGCTCGTACTCCATCCCGACGAGGTCAGTACCCTTATAACGGCCGACGATGCGGTAGGGAACGAATTTCTCACCTTTCTTATAATCGGGCATCTCGCCACCGTCGGTGATTTCACCCTCGGGAACCAGGTAGGCGGCCAGACGAGCTTCGGCCAGCACGACGGTAATCTTACCGCCGCTGTAGGGATTATAGGTCTCGACAGCCACGTAGTCAATCTTCGGACCCACGCAAAGGGCCGAGTTGGCAGCCAGTGTCCAGGGCGTCGTCGTCCACGCCATAAAATAAGGTGTGCCCCACCCTGTCATCTCGGGCTTGGGATTCTTCATGCGGAACAGCGCCGTGCAGGTTGTATCCTTCACGTCGCGATAGCAGCCGGGTTGGTTCAGCTCGTGCGAAGAAAGGCCCGTACCGGCAGCGGGAGAATAGGGCTGAATGGTGTAGCCCTTGTAAAGCAAGCCTTTCTGGTAGAGCTGCTTCAGCAGCCACCACAGGGTCTCGATGTACTTGTTGTCGTAGGTGATGTAGGGATTATCGAGGTCGACGAAATAGCCCATGCGCTCAGTGAGGTCACGCCATTCGGCAGTGAACTTCATCACGTTCTCGCGGCACTTGTGGTTATAGTCCTCGGTAGAGATGTACTTCTCTGACTCCTTGTTGTCGATGTCAGCCTTGGTAATGCCCAGTTCCTTCTCGACGCCCAGTTCGACAGGCAGGCCGTGGGTGTCCCATCCGGCCTTACGCTTCACCTGCATGCCCTGCATCGTCTTGTAGCGGTTGAACGTGTCCTTGATAGCACGTGCCAGCACGTGGTGAATGCCCGGATGGCCGTTGGCCGAGGGTGGTCCCTCGAAGAATATGAATTGCGGACAGCCCTCACGCTCAGTCACTGAGCGCCAAAAGACGTTCTTCTCCTTCCACATCTGCAGCACGTCATTGTTCGTCTGCGTCAGGTTCAAGCCGTTGTGCTCGGCGAATCGTTTGCTCATTGTCTTATTCGTTGCTTTATTTATATTTCTTTTTGAGGTGCAAAGGTAATCAATCTTTCTGACACCACCAAATCTATAAATATATTTTAAGACTGAAAACAAGAGCGGAGGTAAAAGGCACTAAAAAAAGAATCCCCGGCAGGCGCTGTGCCTCTGGGGATTCTTGTCGTATAAACAGGGGGATTCTGACTACTTGGCGTACAGGGCGACGATGGTCTCGTACTTCTCCTGCTTGCCGCTGGTTTGCTTGGGCTCGCCGACCTTCTTACCATACTCGTAGACCTGCTCAAGGCTGAGCTTGCCGTCCTCGAAGTCCTTACCGAGGCCCTGGTCGAACGAGGCGTAACGCTCCTTCTTCATCTTGGGCAGCTCGGAGTTCTCAAGGATGTCGGCAGCATTCATCAGTGCACGAGCCATGGCATCCATGCCGCTGATGTGGGCAATGAAGAGGTCTTCGAGGTCGGTAGAGTTACGACGAATCTTGGCGTCGAAGTTGGTACCGCCGTCCTTGAAGCCGCCGCCACGGATAATCTCCATCATGGCCTGCGTCAGTTCGTAATTGTCGATGGGGAACTGGTCGGTGTCCCAGCCGTTCTGAGCGTCGCCGCGGTTGGCATCGATTGAGCCCAGCATGCCGGCGTCAACGGCACAGGCCAACTCATGCTCGAAGGTGTGACCGGCCAGAGTGGCGTGGTTCACCTCAATATTCACCTTGAAGTCCTTGTCGAGGCCGTGGGCACGGAGGAATCCGATGACGGTCTCGGTGTCAACGTCATACTGGTGTTTCGACGGTTCCATCGGCTTCGGCTCGATGAGGAAGGTGCCCTTGAAGCCCTTGGCACGAGCATAGTCGCGAGCCATCGTCAGCATCGTGGCCATGTGCTCCTTCTCGCGCTTCTGGTCGGTGTTCAGCAGGCTCATATAGCCCTCGCGTCCGCCCCAGAACACGTAGTTGGTACCGCCCAGCTTGATGGTGGCATCGATAGCATTCTTAATCTGAACGATAGCACGGGCAACGACGTCGAAGTCGGGGTTGGTCGAAGCACCGTTGGCATAGCGCTTGTTACCGAAGACATTGGCCGTACCCCAAAGCAGCTTGATATTGGGGAACTGCTTCATCTTCTCAAGGGCATAGTCGGTGATGGCCTTCATGCGCTCCTCGTACTCCTCGACGGTGTCGGCCTCCTCGACGAGGTCTACATCGTGGAAGCAGAAATATTCGATGCCGAGCTTGTCCATAATCTCAAAGCCGGCGTCCATCTTGTCCTTAGCGCGCTGCACAGGGTCGGCTGCCTTATCCCACTCGTAGCTGCGAGTCTGACCGCCAAACTGGTCGGCACTGGCACCGCCGAGCGTGTGCCACCAGGCCATGGCGAATTTCAGCCAGTCCTTCATTTTCTTTCCCATCACGACCTTTTCGGGCTCGTAATAGTGGAAAGCCATCACATTCTTACTGTCTTTTCCCTCGAAAGGAATCTTACCGGTAAACGGAAAATACTCTTTTGCCATAATTGTTTGTGTGTTAATTGGTTATAATCTATTATTTAAAGTGTTCTTCCAAGCCTGGTAGGCCTCCTTGTAGGCCTCCTTGTTCTGCGTGTCAGGCTCGATGACCTCAAGCTTCTCGAGCGAGGCGAAAGCCTCATTGTTGTCCTTGTAGATACCAGCGCCGATGCCTGCGCCCTTGGCTGCACCTACCGAACCGTCAGTGTCGTAGAGTTCGATGGTAGCCCCGCTGACACCTGCAAGTGTGTTGCGGAACAACGGCGAAAGGAACATATTGGCACGACCGGCGTGAATCTTCGTGATGTCCATTCCCATCTGCTGCATAATCTCCATGCCATAGCAGAACGAGAAGACGATACCCTCCTGGGCGGCACGCACGATGTGGGCCTTAGAGTGCTTATTGAAGTTGAGCCCGTTAATGGAGCAACCTATCTCGCGGTTCTCAAGCACGCGCTCGGCGCCATTGCCGAACGGCACAATCGTAACGCCCTCGCTGCCGATAGGTACTGTGGCGGCCAGGTCGTTCATCTCGGCATACGAGATGTCGGGGGTCACGTTGCGGTGTACCCATGCATTAAGGATGCCGGTACCGTTGATGCACAGCAGCACACCCAGTCGGGTTTGTTCGGCCGTGTGGTTGACATGGGCGAAGGTGTTGACACGCGACTTCGGGTCGTAGTTCACATCGCCGAGAACGCCGTAGACGACGCCCGACGTGCCGGCCGTAGCGGCAATCTCGCCAGGATTGAGCACGTTCAACGAGAGGGCGTTGTTTGGCTGGTCGCCACCACGGTAGGTGATAGGCGTGCCGGCCTTGAGTCCCAGTTCGGC
>CAMOKH010000102.1 GCA_946617675.1 uncultured Prevotellaceae bacterium
AAGACCGTTCGCCCTTAAAATCTCTGCAACAAACTATATTTCAATCATTTCAAAGAACGCTTGGCGATTTTTAGTGGACAGCAATGAAAGCAGAACCACATTCCATACCCTTCTTTAGTTTTTTCCTGGCTATAAGTATCCTCATCGGGGGTAGGGTCGGGATCTGGATCAGGGTCGGGGTCGGGACTGGAAGAACATCTGATATTGAAGTACGTGGTTAAAGTTTTCCAATCTTCGTATACGACAGGACTTCCGGGAACACTCCATTGTCTGACAACACGATAATCGCATCTGACATATTCTGTGCCAGAGAAATAAGATACGATTTTAACACTACTTGTACCAGAATACACATATAAATGACTGCTGGTTGAACTGTACGTCATATCATATAGCTGATAGTCACTGATAGGTACTGTGGGATTTGGAAGTGAAATCACATCTCCAACTTCACCCCAATAATCTACTGCGTTTACTGTCAAAGAAGCTAAAATGGTAAGCAATAATAAAAAGTTTTTCTTCGAATTCATACCGTTAAGTTTTGAAATAATAAGAAAAGGCGCAAACCATCCGATGCTTATTCCCTAATCTGGTACCGCCAAGTAACCATGCATACAAACAAGCACTGATAATGTTCACGCCCAAATGAGCATGAACCTTCAGTCTACCTGTTCTCGTATGCGAAGTTTGGCGGTTTCGATTAGTGGAGAACAAGAGCCAAAAGCTCAAATCCTAAAAAAGTCAGTCGGACGGGTGTTGACGCGCAATCCTTATTCGTTGGTTAATACTGATTGTTTGTTAATAGTACCCGTCTTGGGGGCGCAGCACCTGGTGCCGTCTGAAACTCCCCCTGTTGTTCTGTTGCTATGTCATAGTCACGATGAATTATTGGTTCGACTTATTGTATTATACTGCCAACATATCAAGAAACTCCTGTGGTTCCAAAATGGGGATAATCGTTGTGGTGAAGTCTCCTTTGTTCCTCGTTACTATACAGTCAGCCCCGTTAGCCATTGCAGTATGAAACTGTAAGGCATCTTCAAAATCACGGAATGGATTGTTTATAGCAGATATGACAACAGCTTCGTCAACAGAGGAAATATTACAAAAGGATACGAATTGGCTAAAACTCGCTACAATTTCGTCAGGTGTCTTGTCATAATGACTTTCCAGTACATAGCTTGCGGTGGCAAACGAGAGAGACGAAACCGTCAGGCTAAACAGCCCTTGATTTGACAGTGAGATTATCGTAGCAGCAGGCACATAGAACTTTCCTCTTTGTGCCACATAATCTATAAAAACATTAGTATCTATAAAGACCTTCTTCATTTGTACTTCTCATAAAGATATTGCACGTAGGCTTTCTTCTCATCGAAATCTTCGGGAAGAGGACTATTAACATGGAACATATTGGCCACTTCTTCAGAAATAACCATATCTTCTCTCCTGACTTTCGGCCAGTCATTGGCTTGTGTCCCTGAAGTTCTCTGCTCACTTTCCGCCTTTATCTCTTCGTACAGATGGTCTGCCAGCCATTGCTTATTGCTGGTTGTCAACGCCATTGACTGAATGAGATTCAGCAGATTATTCATTACTACAGTCGTATTCATTTCGTCGGATGTTTACTTCTCGCTTGCAAAATTAGTGATAATATCTGAGAATTGCAAGAAAAAAGGGCGAAAAAATCAGAGAAGATCTATGAGCTGCTGGTAGTCGGTGGCGGTGTAGTCGCTGAGCTGAATGTCAGACAGTGGGGCGATGGCCTCGCGGCTGTTGGTGGTTGCCACGCCGACGACCTTCATGCCGGCAGCGCGGCCCGACTTCAGTCCGTTGAAACTGTCCTCGAAGACGATGCACTCGCCGGGGGCGACACCGAAACGGGCGGCGGCCTTCAGGTAGCAGTCGGGGTGAGGCTTCGAGTATTCAAAGTCCTCGCTCGTCAGAATGGCGTCGAAAAGGCAGCGGAAGCCAGGCTGGGCGCGGTAGACGCTCTCCATCTTCGGTTGGTTTGAACTCGTCACCACGGCCGTCTTTACGCCGTTGGCGTGCAGGTCGGCTATGAGCGCCTCGAAGCCGTCGATGTAGTCAAATTTCATCTGCGCCTCGAAGGCGTCGAGCCGTGCGGTTATGGCAGGCTGTTCGGCGGCAAGGGGGCCCGAGAACCAGCGGTCGTAAATCTGTGTCAGCGTCGAGCCCTTGATTTCGTGCTCCAGCCCCGGATGGTCAGGGTGGTAACGGCGGCACTCACCACCCCAGAACACGGTGTACTGCGGCTCGGTGTCGAACACCACGCCGTCCAGGTCGAACAAAGCTGCTTTTAGTCTTTCCGTCATTTTTTTTGTTATTTGCGTGCAAAGTTACAAAAAAAACCGAAACAGTCGGCCGATTATGATTTTTTTTTGTATCTTTGCACCCACATTGTCTATTATAAATTAATTATTCATTATGAACGACAACAAAGTTATGAACATGGCTGCCGACAATATACGTATCCTGGCAGCCTCGATGGTAGAGAAGGCAAAGTCGGGACACCCCGGCGGTGCCATGGGCGGTGCTGACTTCATCAACACCCTGTATAGCGAATTTCTCGTCTACGATCCCGAGAATCCCGCTTGGGAGGGTCGCGACCGCTTCTTCCTCGACCCGGGCCACATGGCTCCGATGCTCTACTCACAGCTCTGCCTCATCGGCAAGTTCACCCTCGACGACCTGAAGAACCTGCGCCAGTGGGGCTCGGTGACCCCCGGTCACCCCGAGCGCGAGATTGAGCGCGGCATTGAGAACACCTCGGGTCCGCTCGGCCAGGGTCACACCTACGCCGTGGGTGCAGCCATCGCTGCCAAGTTCCTGAAGGCCCGCCTGGGCAACGTCATGAACCAGACCATCTACGCCTATATCTCGGACGGCGGCGTACAGGAGGAGATTTCGCAGGGCGCAGGCCGCATTGCCGGCAACCTGGGTCTCGACAACCTGATTATGTTCTACGACGCCAACGACATACAGCTCTCGACGAAGACCGAGGTGGTGACCTCTGAGGACACGGCCCGCAAGTACGAGGCCTGGGGCTGGTACGTGCAGAAGATTGACGGTAACGACGTCGACCAGATTCGCGAGGCCATCAAGAAGGCCCAGGCCGAGAAGGAGCGTCCGAGCCTCATCATCGGTCACTGCGTCATGGGTAAGGGTGCCCGCAAGGCCGACGGCTCAAGCTACGAGTCGAACTGTGCCACCCACGGTGCTCCCCTTGGCGGCGATGCCTACGTCAACACGATGAAGAACCTCGGTGCTGATCCTGCCGACCCGTTCCAGATCTTCCCCGAGGTGCAGGAGCTCTACGCCAAGCGTGCCAAGGAGCTGCGCCAGATTTGCGACCAGCGTTATGCTGAGAAGGCTGAGTGGGCCAAGGGTCATCCCGTGCAGGCCAAGCTGATGGAAGAGTGGTTCAGCGGCAAGGCTCCCCAGATTGACTGGACGAAGATTGAGCAGAAGGCCGGTGCCGCCACCCGCGGTGCCTCGGCAACGGTGCTCAGCGCCCTGGCCGAGCAGGTGCCCAACATGATCTGCGCCTCGGCCGACCTGTCGAACTCCGACAAGACCGACGGCTTCCTGAAGAAGACCCACGACCTGGTGCGCGGCGACTTCAGCGGTGCCTTCTTCCAGGCCGGCGTGGCCGAGCTGACGATGGCCTGCTGCTGTATCGGTATGGCCCTGCACGGCGGTGTCATCCCCGCCTGCGGTACGTTCTTCGTGTTCAGCGACTATATGAAGCCCGCCGTCCGCATGGCCGCCCTGATGGAGCTGCCCGTGAAGTTCATCTGGACCCACGACGCCTTCCGCGTCGGCGAGGACGGTCCTACCCACGAGCCTGTTGAGCAGGAGGCCCAGATCCGACTGATGGAGAAGCTGAAGAACCACAGCGGCAAGAACTCGGTGCTCGTCGTCCGTCCGGCCGACGCCGAGGAGACGACCGTCTGCTGGCGCATGGCTATGGAGAACACCGAGACGCCGACGGCCCTTATCTTCTCGCGTCAGAATATCGACATGCTGCCCGAGGGCAACGACTATTCGCAGGCCCAGAAGGGTGCCTACGTCGTGGCAGGCAGCGATGCCGACTACGATGTCATCCTGCTGGCCAGCGGCTCTGAGGTGTCAACGCTCGAGGCCGGTGCCAAGCTGCTCCGCGAGGACGGCGTGAAGGTTCGCGTGGTGAGCGTTCCCTCTGAGGGTCTGTTCCGCTCGCAGCCGAAGGAGTACCAGGAGAGCGTGCTGCCCGCCGGTAAGAAGAAGTTCGGCCTGACCGCTGGTCTGCCCGTCACCCTCGAGGGTCTCGTCGGTGCCGATGGCTGCGTCTGGGGTCTGCAGAGCTTCGGCTTCTCGGCTCCCTACAAGGTGCTCGACGAGAAGCTCGGCTACACTGGCCAGAACGTCTACGAGCAGGTGAAGAAACTGCTGGCATAGCCGTACGCTATAGATAGCGTTTAGCCATCAACTACGAATTTTACGAATTGAGCGAATGCTCTTTGCCGCCAATCTCTGGCCAATGGAGTTTTCGCGTCATTCGTGAAATTCGTAGTTTTGTTGTTGTGCCTCACTATACCGCTCTTTTTTACCTGCACTTCCTGCATTTCTTGCACTGACGTCTGGAAATCAGTCGGTTACAGACCTTCGTAAAAGAAAAACCTGCACTGAAGCCTGCACTGAATCCTGCACCGGCCGAAAGGCGGCGGGTTTCTGGGCGAAAGGCGGCGGGTTTCTGGGCGAAAGGCGGCGGTTTTCTATGCGAAAGGCGGCGCCTTTTGGTTGTTCCCACGCCATGGGACATTTGTCCCAGGCCGTGGGAACGTTTTTATTGCAGCCTCTGTTTGCAGGCTTCAGTGCAGGCTTCAGTGCAGGCTCCAGTGCAGGATTTACTGCCGTCTGGGGGTTGTAACGTCTTGATAGTCAGCGTCAGTGCAGGTAGTGCAGCTTCCGTCAATAGGCTTGCTCATGCACGCCTTTGACGGCTCGACCACTGGGGTCGTTCATGTTCTTGAAGGCGGCGTCCCACTCCAGGGCGACGGCCGTAGAGCAGGCGACGCTGGCCTCAGAGGGCACGCTGCGCGCGGCGGAGTCGCTGGGGAAGTGCTCGGCGAAGATCGAGCGGTAGTAGTACTCCTCCTTGTTCTTGGGCGGGTTGATGGGGAATCGCTCGGCGGCGTGGGCCATCTGCTCGTCGCTGACGGCCTGGGCCGTGACGGCCTTGAGCGTGTCAATCCACGAGTAGCCTACGCCGTCGCTGAACTGCTCCTTCTGGCGCCAGACGACGGCCTCGGGCAGCAAGTCGGCGAAGGCTTCGCGTACAATCTTCTTCTCGATGACCGCGCCCGGGCACATCTTGGCCTCGGGATTGATGCGCATGGCCACGTCGAGGAACTCCTTGTCGAGGAACGGCACGCGGCCCTCTACGCCCCATGCCGACAGACTCTTGTTGGCGCGCAGACAGTCGTAGAGGTGCAGCTTTGAGAGCTTGCGGACGGTCTCCTCGTGGAAGGCCTGTGCCGACGGGGCCTTGTGGAAGTAGAGGTAGCCGCCGAAAATCTCGTCGGCACCCTCGCCCGAGAGCACCATCTTGATGCCCATCGACTTGATGACGCGGGCCAGCAGGTACATCGGCGTCGAGGCGCGCACGGTGGTGACGTCGTAGGTCTCGATGTAGTAGATGACGTCGCGCAGGGCGTCGAGTCCCTCCTGCAGGGTGTAGTTGATTTCGTGGTGAACGGTGCCTATATGCTCGGCCACGAGTCGGGCCTTTGCCAGGTCGGGTGCCCCCTTTAGGCCCACGGCGAATGAGTGCAGGCGGGGCCAGTAGGCACGGGTGCGGCTGTCGTCTTCAATGCGGTGCTCGCTGTATTTCTCGGCGAGCGCCGAGATGACGCTGCTGTCGAGGCCGCCGCTGAGCAACACGCCGTAAGGCACATCGGACATAAGCTGACGGCGTACGGCGGCCTCTAAAGCATCGTGGATGTCCTCAACGCTGGCGGGGTTGTCCTTGACGGCGTCGTACTGCATCCAGTCGCGGCGATAATATCGCCGCATACGGGACTCTCCACTGAAAAAGTAGTGTCCGGGCGGGAACGGCTCGTAGCGCTTGCACTGGCCCTCGAGGGCTTTCAGTTCGCTGGCCACGTAGACGGTGCCGTCGGCGTCGTAGCCTATATAAAGAGGTATGACGCCGATGGGGTCGCGGGCAATCAGAAATTCGTCGCGCTCGGCGTCGTAGAGCACGAAGGCGAAGATGCCGCTGAGCTGCTCGAGAAGGGCGGTAGCAAATTTTTCACTATTCACTGTTCCCTTTTCCCTTAGCTCGCGATAGAGCGCCAGGATGACCTCGCAGTCGCTGCCCGTCTGGAAGTCATACTGTCCGGCAAACCGGCGGCGTATGTCCTGGTGGTTGTAGATTTCGCCGTTGACGGCGAGCACCTGTCGGCCGTCGGGCGAATAAAGGGGCTGTCCGCCGCTCTCAGGGTCGACAATCGAGAGCCGCTCGTGGGCCAGTATGGCACTGCCGCCACAGTAGATGCCGCTCCAGTCGGGGCCGCGGTGGCGTATTTTCTGACTCATGCGCAGGGCCTTTTCGCGCTGGGCCTGCGTCGGTTGCTTCATGTTCTTGCTCTGGCAAGCGTCTCCTTTCGTCGCCGAGCGTAAGATTGCTACGATTCCACACATAATGCTATTTTCGATTTGGTTATTTTCTATTTACGATTTCTCTCTGTCTACGTAGTTGACGAAGGCCTGGTTGACCAGGCGCACGCCGCCGGGGGTGGGGTAGTGGCCCGTGAAGTACCAGTCGCCGCTGTGGTTGGGGCAGGCCTTGTGCAGGCCCTCTATGCTCTGGAACACCAGCTCAATGGGCGCCTGCATGCCTTCGGGGCGCAGCATCTCTACAATCTTGCGGTTTATCTGCTCAACGGTGAACGGGGCGTAGATGGCGCGCACGTGGTTTTCAAGTGAAGAGTGAATAGTGAAAAGTGAAGAATTGGCTTCCGCCACGCTCTTTTTGCATTTCTTGTAAACGTCGGCTATGAGTTGCTGCATGCCGCGCTCCTTCAGTAGCGCTATGGTGGCACGGAAGGCGCAGAGCTCTTCCAGCCGGGCCATGTCGATGCCGTAGAAGTCGGGATAGCGTATCTGGGGCGACGAGCTGACCATGACAATCTTCTTGGGGTGCAGCCGGTCGAGAATCTTGAAGATGCTCTCGCGGAGGGTGGTGCCGCGCACGATTGAGTCGTCGATGATGACGAGATGGTCCTCGTAGGGCTCCAGCGAACCGTAGCTGACGTCGTAGACGTGGGCTGCCAGGTCGTTGCGCTCGCTGTTGTCGGCAATGAAGGTGCGCAGCTTGATGTCCTTCCACACCACCTTCTCGGTTCGCACGTTGTAGCCCTGGCGGCGGAATCCGTCGGTCATGCCGTAGTAGGCCACCTCGGCCGTGTTGGGTATATATGAAAAGACGGTGTGGGCTATGTCGCCGCCGACGGCCTTCAGTATGGGCTGCGTCAGTTGCTCGCCCAGCCGCTTGCGCTCCTGGTAGATGTCGCGGTCGGAGCCCCGGCTGAAGTAGATGCGCTCAAAGGAGCAGGCACTCAGCTTCTGTGCGGGCATAATCTGCTCCAGGTGGCTCTCGCCGTTACGGCGGACAATGAGCGACTCGCCGGGCTGCAGCTCACAGATGTCGTCAGTCTGCAGGTCAAAGGTTGTCTGCAACACGGGGCGCTCACTGGCAACGGCTACAATCTCATCGTCGCGATAGTAGAAAGCCGGCCGGATGCCCCAGGGGTCGCGCACGGCAAACATCTCGCCGCTGCCCGTCAGACCGCACATCACGTAGCCGCCGTCGTAGTGCTCCATCGTCGTTCGCAGCACGTTAGTCATCTCTACGTGGTTGTCAATATAGTCGGTGATGTCCGTGCCCTGCAAGCCCTGCTGCTTTGCGATGGCATACAGCCGCTCCACCTCGCGGTCCAGCCGGTGGCCCATCAGCTCGAGCGTGATGTACGAGTCGCTATAGATGCGGGGCGACTGTCCTTGCGACGTGAGGAACGAGAAGACCTCGTCGATGTTGGTCATGTTGAAGTTGCCGCACAGACAGAGGTTCTTCGCCCGCCAGTTGTTGCGGCGCAGGAAAGGATGCACGTATTGCAGTCCGCTCTTGCCCGTGGTCGAGTAGCGCAGGTGGCCCATATAGAGTTCGCCCGCCATCTCCCTGTTCACCCGAGCGAAGATTTCGGTGATGGCGTCCTTGCCCTCAGCCTTCTCGCGGAACATGTACTCCGAGCCGGGCGCCGTCGTCAGGCTGACGGTGGCCAGTCCGGCTCCCTCCTGTCCGCGGTTGTGCTGCTTCTCCATCATCAGGTAGAGCTTGTTGAAGCCCCACGCCCACGTGCCGTACTTCCGCTCGTAGTACTCCAGCGGTTTCAGCAGCCGTATCATCGCCACGCCACACTCATGCTTCAGTTCTTCCATAACGTCTTACTACGGATTTTACGAATTAGCGCAATTGGCTGCGCACGCCTTGACGAAGCTCATAAACAGCGGATGCGGATGGAGCACCGTCGACGAATACTCGGGGTGGAACTGCGTGCCGATGTACCATCGCAGGGTCGGAATCTCGACAATCTCCACCAGGTCGGCCTGCGGGTTGATGCCCGTGCAGTGCATGCCCGCCTGCCCGAAAGCCTCGCGGTATGTATTGTTGAACTCATAGCGGTGGCGGTGGCGCTCCTTGATGAGCAGACCCTCCCCCGGCCCCTCCCTATAAGGGAGGGGAGTAGAGAGTTCTGACTGTGTGTATGCCTTAAACGCCTTACTGCCTTTAACTAATTGGCAAGCATATGCCCCCAGTCTCATTGTACCTCCCATTTGTGTGATATTCTTCTGTTCTTCCATCAGGTCGATGACATAGGTAGGCTTTTGGTAATTACTCCCCTCCATTATAGGGAGGGGCTGGGGGAGGGTCTCTTTGCTTGTCGCATCTTTCCATCCCAGCACATCACGTGCAAACTCGATGACCATCATCTGCATACCCAGGCAAATGCCGAAGGTAGGAATGTCGTGAGTACGTGTGTATTCGGCGGCAATGATTTTCCCCTCGATGCCCCGCTGGCCAAAGCCCGGACAGATGACGACGCCCGCCAGGTCCGCCAACCGCGTGGCGACGTTCTCCGTCGTCACCTCCTCGCTATTTACGAAGTGCAGCCGTGCCTTCACCTTATTATATATACCCGCCAGGCAGAGGCTCTCACGGATGCTCTTGTAGGCGTCCTGCAGGTCGTACTTGCCCACCAGCGCGATGTGCACCTCGCGGGTGGCATGTCGCTGTTTGTCAAGGAAGGAGAGCCAGGAAGTCCAGGCCTCCCCAAGCCCCTCCAAAGGAGGGGGTGTCTGATTACTTGAAGCAGCGGAAATAGCCGTGGAATTAGGTATCTTAACACCCCCTCCTTTGGAGGGGCTTGGGGAGGCTTTTGGGGAGGCTCCCACCTTTCTTAATATGGCCGCGTCGAGCCCCTGTCGCTGCATGCTCACCGGCACCTCGTAGATGCTCGCCATGTCTTCGCTCTGCACCACGCACTCCAGGTCGACGTTGCAGAACGAGGCCACCTTCATCCGCAGCGCGTCGTCGAGGTGTCGCTCGGTGCGCAGCACGAGGATGTCGGGCTGAATGCCCATCCCCTGCAGCTCCTTCACCGAGTGCTGCGTCGGCTTCGTCTTCAGTTCGTCGGCCGCCTTCAGGTAGGGCACGTAGGTCAGGTGTACACACACCGCGTCGCGCCCCAACTCCCACCGCAGCTGGCGGATGGCCTCCATGAACGGCGCACTCTCGATGTCGCCGATGGTGCCGCCGATCTCGCAGATGACGAAGTCAGACCCGCCGGACACGATACGCCGCTTTATCTCGTCGGTGATGTGCGGTACCACCTGGATGGTCTTGCCCAGGTAGTCGCCGTGGCGCTCGCGGTCGATGACCGTCTTGTAGATGCGCCCCGTGGTGACGGAGTTGTCGCGCGTGGTGCGGATGTCGGTAAACCGCTCGTAGTGGCCCAGGTCGAGGTCGGTCTCGAAGCCGTCCTCTGTGACGTAGCACTCGCCGTGCTCGTAGGGGTTCAGCGTCCCCGGGTCGATGTTGATGTATGGGTCGAACTTCCGGATGGTGACCGCGTAGCCCCGTGCCTGCAGCAGTTTGCCGATACTGGCGGAGATGATTCCCTTGCCTAACGAGGACACCACGCCGCCTGTGACGAAAATGTACTTTGTATCCATAAAACGAATCTATTTTATGGACTGCAAAATTAATCATTTCTCCATTACCTCCAATTCATTGCCTTAGCTTTTGAATGTTAAAATCCCGTCATGCTGACACTTTGTAGAGTTTTAGGTGTGTCACTACCCTCTTTCCCTTTCTTTTTGCTCTGAAAACACCACAGAACCTTACAATTTGTTGTTTTAGGGTTCAATCACCGCAATCAGGCAGGATATGCTCTTTCAGTACCAAGGCCACCAGACTGACCGTGTTTTTCACATCAAACTTAGCCAGCAAACGTTTCCGATACCATTTCACAGTTTCAACGCTGAGGTGCAGGCGGTCGGCAATCTCCGGATTGGAAAA
>CAMOKH010000103.1 GCA_946617675.1 uncultured Prevotellaceae bacterium
CGGAGAGAACAGGATTCGAACCTGCGAACCGGTTTTGCCGGTTACACGCTTTCCAGGCGTGCCTCTTCAACCACTCGAGCACCTCTCCTTCGCGTTAAGCGGATGCAAAGGTAATACAATTAATTGAGAATTGAGAATTGAGAATTGAGATTTAATATTCTTTATCATTTTACGCCAAACACGCGGGCTACGTTGGCGTTGGTCTGCGCGGCCACTTCTTCCTCGCTGACGCCGTAGCTCTCGGCGAGTTTTCTGAGCACGTAGAGGGTGTAGGCGGGTTCGTTGCGCTGGCCGCGCATGGGTACGGGAGCCATGTAGGGGGCGTCGGTCTCGATGACGATGCGGTCGAGTGGCACGGCGGCGGGCAGCACCTCGGGCAGGTGAGACTTCTTGAACGTCAGCACGCCGCCGATGCCCAGCACGAAGCGGTCGAACTGCAGCAACTGGCGCGCTTCCTGCTCGTTGCCGGTGAAGCAGTGGAAGACGCCGCCTGGCAGTTCCGGCGCGTACCGCTTTATAATGCTGATAAGCTCGTTCTGAGCCTTGCGGCAGTGAATCATCAGCGGCAGCTGTGTCTCTGCCGACCAGCGCACCTGCTCCTCGAAGGCCTCAAGCTGCTGCTGCTCGAACTCGCGGCTCCAGTAGAAGTCGAGGCCCACTTCGCCGATGGAGCCTCCCCCCGCCCCCTCCCGAAGGAGGGGGAGTAACTGCTTGATGGCGTCGAGCTGCTGGCGCCAGTCGGCGCGCACCTCCTCGGGATGGAGACCCACCATGGGGTAGAGGGTGCCGGGGTACTGGCTGCAGAGCCTGAGTATGCGACCCGACGAGGCCAGGTCGATGGCGGGTACAAGAATCTTGGCCACGCCGACCTCGTGGGCCCGCCTGATGACGTCCTCGCGGTCGGCGTCGAACTCCTCGCCGTCAATGTGGCAGTGTGTATCTATGAATTCATAATTCATAATTCATAATTCGCAATTCATCATTTTATTTGCGGCGTTTCATCATCTCGTCGGTGTAGTCGAGCAGCATCTGCTTGCGGTCGTCGCTGACGCCGACCTTGGCCAGGTACTTGCGGCACTCGTCGAAGTAGTAGTTGATCTTCTGCTCGCAGAGCTGGCGTATGCCAATCTGGTCGTAGAGCGCGGTGACGGCCTTCACCTTCTCTTCGCGGTCGAAGTCGGTGGCGGTGAGCCACCGCGTCAGTTCCCGGCGCTGCTCGTCGTCGGCCCGGTTCACGGCGTTGATGAGCATGTAGGTCTTCTTGTTGCTGGTGATGTCGCCGCCGATGGCCTTGCCGAAGACGGCCGGGTCGCCGTAGACGTCGAGCAGGTCGTCCTGCAGCTGGAAGGCCAGACCCAACTGTTCGCCGAACTTGTAGAGGTTGCGTATGTCGTCCTCAGGGGCATCGGCCAGAATGGCGCCAATCTTCACGGCGCAGGCCAGCAGCACCGATGTCTTCAGGCGAATCATCTCGATGTACTCCGCCTCGGTCACGTCGTTGCGTGTCTCGAAGCTCATGTCGTACTCCTGACCTTCGCCTATCTCGAGGGCGGTCTCGGTAAACACGTCGAGTACGGCCTGCAGGTGGCGCCCGTCGCACTGTTGCATGCGCTGGTAGGCCAGCACGAGCATGGAGTCGCCTGAGAGGATGGCCTTGTTGGCGTCCCACCGCTTGTGTACCGTCTCGTGGCCCCGGCGCAGGTCGGCGTTGTCCATCAGGTCGTCGTGCAGCAACGTGTAGTTGTGGTAGGTCTCCAGTGCCACGGCCTGCATCAGTATGCGTTCGGGGTCTTCGCGGTAGAGGTTGTAGGCCAGCAGCATGAGCACCGGCCTGATGCGCTTGCCGCCGAGCGACAGGACGTACTTGATGGGGTCGTAGAGCGACGCCGGTCGGCGGTCGTAGGGCAGTTGGTCGATGAAGGTGTTGACCTTGTTCAGGATTTCTGTTGATGTGTACATATTGCTATCTCCTTTGGTTTTCGTTATTTCGCCATTAAAGTTTAAAGACAATGGGAATGCAGACCTGCGTGCGGCAGGTCTTGCCGTCCTGCTTGCCGGCCTTCCAGTTGGGCATCATGCGGAGCACGCGCAGCGCCTCGCGGTCGAGGCTCGGGTCGACGCTGTTCACCAGTTCGAGGTTGCTTATTGAGCCGTCGGTATTGACGATGAACTGGGCCACCACCTTGCCCTCCACCTTGCGCTGCTGAGCCGACGTGGGGTAGCGCAGGTTCTTCGTCAGCCACTTCATAAACGCGGTGGCGCCGCCGGGAAACTCGGGCAGCTCCTCGACGATGCGGAAGTTCAGCGGGTTCAGCTCCATGTCGACCACCGTCGGCTGCTCGGGGTTCTCCACCTCGTCGACGGTCTTCAGTTCGACGTCGGTCTCGGGCGGCGGCAGTTCGTCCTTGAGCTCCACCTCGGGCTCGTCCTCGACGACGTTCAGCTTATCGGCCGACTGCGGTCGCTCCACCACCTGCTCCTTGATCAGCGGTATGCGCTCCTCCTCCTTGAGTGCCTCCAGGTCCAGCTCCTTGACGATGTTGTCGAGCGCCTCGAGGTCGTATTCGCTTTCAGAGCTGGTCCAGTCGTACTCCAGGGTGACAAACAGCGCCGCGAGCACCAGAATCACCCCGAGCAGGAATCCTTGTACCCGTCTGCCGTCCAGGTCGGCCTTCGTACTTTTCTTAATCTCCATAATAAAATGCGCCTCTCTGCGTTATAACATTACAGTACGGCGTTGCAAAGGTACAAAATAATTGAGAATTGAGAATTGAGAATTGAGATTTTTTAGTAACTTTGCAGCCGAATTGACAGAAAAACGGATGAAGAGAGTAGCTTTAGCCATCGGTTTGATGCTTTCTGTGCTTTACGGTAAGGCGCAGGAGAGCCAGACCGTGTTCAATTTCCTGCGTCTGCCGGTGAGCGCCCACGTGGCGGCGCTGGGTGGCGAGAACACGACGCTGACCGACGACGACGCCACGCTCATCTTCCATAATCCGGCGCTCATCATGGGCGTCACCGACCGCACGCTGAACCTCAACCTGATGACCTACATGCAGGGCTCGGCCACGGCCAGCGCGTCGTTCGTGCGGGCCGTCGGCGAGCGGGGCACGTGGGGCGTCACCGGCCAGTTTATGAGCTACGGCTCGATGAAGGAGACGACCGCCAACGGCGAGCAGACGGGCGAGTTCTCGGCTAAGGACATCGCCCTCGGCGGCTCCTTCGCCTACGCCCTGAGCAACCGCTTCTCGGGCGGCGTCACGGCTAAGTTCGTGGCCAGCTACATCGGGCAGTACAGCTCGCTGGGAGCAGCCGTCGACCTGGGACTCAACTACTACGACGCCGACAGGGAGTTCTCGGCCTCGGTCGTGGCGCGCAACCTCGGTGGCCAGCTCTCGGCCTACGAGGACGACTTCGAGCGCATGCCCCTCGACCTGCAGGTGGGCGTCAGCAAGCGGCTCATCGGCTCGCCCCTGCGGCTGTCGGCCTCGCTGGTGCGGCTGAACGACTGGGAGCACGGCATCGGCCGCCACGTGGTCATCGGCGCCGACCTCATCCTGTCGTCGCAGTTCTACGTGGCGGTGGGCTATAATGCCATGCGGGCCGCCGAGATGAAAATCAGCGAGGACGACGGCGAAAGTGCCCACGGTGCCGGTCTGAGCATCGGCGGCGGCCTGTCGCTGCAGCGCCTGAAGCTCAGCGCGGCCTATGCCAAGTACCACGTATCAGCATCATCATTACTGTTTAACATATCATACGCGCTATGAAGAAGATTACAATTGCAATAGACGGCCATTCCTCGTGCGGCAAGAGCACGATGGCCAAGGACCTGGCCCGCAAGGTGGGCTATATCTACGTCGACACGGGTGCCATGTACCGCTCGGTCACCCTCTACGCTCTTCGCAACGGGCTGTTCAACGACGACGACAGCATCAAGACCGACGAACTGGAAAAGCAGATGGACAACATCCACATCACCTTCCAGCTGAATGAGGAAACGGGCCGCCCCGACACCTACCTGAACGGTGAGTGCGTGGAGCAGGAAATCCGGTCGCTCGAAGTGTCCAACCACGTCTCGCCCATCGCCGCCCTCGGCTTCGTCCGCGAGGCTATGGTGGCTCAGCAGCAGTTGATGGGGCAAGGTGGGGGCGTCGTGATGGACGGCCGCGACATCGGCACCGTCGTCTTCCCCAATGCTGAGCTGAAAATCTTCGTCACCGCCTCGGCCGAGGTGCGTGCGCAGCGCCGCTTCAAGGAGTTGCAGGAGAAGGGCATGCCCGCCGACTACGACGACATCCTGAAGAACGTCCAGGAGCGCGACTATATCGACTCTCACCGCGAAGTGTCGCCCCTGCGCCAGGCCGACGATGCCCTGCTGCTCGACAACAGCAATATGACCATTCCCGAGCAGAACGAATGGCTCATGCAGCGGTTCCAGCAGGCAACGTCGTCAT
Source organism: uncultured Prevotellaceae bacterium (assembly GCA_946617675.1). Taxonomy (GTDB): domain Bacteria; phylum Bacteroidota; class Bacteroidia; order Bacteroidales; family Bacteroidaceae; genus Prevotella. The sequence goes on from CAMOKH010000103.1 coordinate 4,455, forward strand.
CAGTCTCATAGACGTCTGCTACATCTCCACGCAAAGAAATGGATATCAACAGCTTATCTTTGCCATCCTGATTGCTTCGCTCGGCCTGAATGTCAACTCAACGGCTGTCATCATCGGTGCCATGCTCATCTCGCCGCTCATGGGACCCATTATCGGCATGGGAACCTTACGATCTTTTCGCTCGTAGGGAATTCCCTATGCGGTTTTATAGTTTCCCCCACGCCACATTATGACTTTACCCTTGCAACGGCAGCCGAATAGTCGTATCTTTGCAGCAGTAAAAAACGAAATTGCTCACCATTTAAAGATTACGACTATGAAGAAGCTATACACCCTGATGCTGACAGCCCTGATGGCTCTCACATTCACAGCCTGCGAGGACGAATACATCGCTGATACCCTTGAGGGAACCTGGAGCGGTACGATGTTCGTTTCCACCTACTACGACGGTCGCGACTACTACGCCACCCATTCCGAAATCACCTTCAGTATCGATCCCTTCCGCTTCACCAAGGGCTCGGGCTACTGGGTCGACTACTACAGCGGCGCGCCCTGGGACTACGTGGCCAACCACATCAGCTGGCGCGTCGACAACGGCAACATCTACGTCCACTTCCGCGAGGACGACACCTCGGTGGTCATTGCCGACTACCACCTGTCAGACTCCCGCTTCTCGGGCTACATCGCCGACGGCGACAACGATGTCTACTTCAACCTCGTCCACACCTCGTCGCCCAACTGGGACAACTACCGCCACTGGGGCTACGACGACTGGTGCGATGACTATTACTACTCACGTCAGACCCGTGGCGAAGGCAACGACAGTGCCATTACAATGCCCGACAAGCCCGTCCGTCAGTTTGGCAAGAAAGCAGAATAGCTCCTGATTGTCATTCGCAGGAATTACCCCGCACTTCCTACACTTCCTACACCTGTTGAACTTTCAAAGGCGCCGGGTTTTGGGAAAAAGGCGCCGGGTTTTGGACAAAAGGCGGCGGGTTTTTGGAAAAAGGCACCGGGTTTTGGAAAAAAGTCACCGGGTTTTGGCCGTACCCAGACTTACAAAACCCACACACTATGCCATCGCCTCTATGGCGTCGCGGCACTGCTCCATGAGCCACTTCGGCGTCGAGGTGGCGCCGCAGATGCCGACGGTCTTGATGCCCTGAAGCCATGAAGCGTCAATGGCTTCGGGGCCCTCAATGAGGTGGCTGTTGGGGTTGACGCGCAGACACTCGTTGAAGAGCACCTTGCCGTTAGAGCTCTTGCGGCCGCAGACGAAGAGGATGAGGTCGTGGCGCACGGCAAACTGCGAGATGCCACCCATGCGGTTGGCCACCGAGCGGCAGATGGTGTCGAAGCTCTTGAACGTGGCCGTGGGGACGATGTGCTGCTGGATGTACGCTATGATGCGGTGGAACTCGTCGAGCGACTTCGTGGTCTGCGAGTAGAGGTAGATGTCGTGCTCGAGGTCGAGCTTCTTCACCTCGTCGTAGCTCTCGATGACGGTGGCATGGCCTTCAGTCTGGCCCACCAGGCCGAGCACCTCGGCGTGGCCCTTCTTGCCGAAGATGACAATCGAAGCCCCCTCTACGGCCCCCGAGGGGGCTTCGTATTGTTGCTTAATCCGCTTCTGTAGCTTGAGCACCACGGGGCAGGTGGCGTCGATGATCTCAATGTCGTTGCGGCGCGCCAGCTCGTAGGTAGCGGGCGGTTCGCCGTGGGCGCGCAGCAGCACCTTGACGTGGTGCAGCTGTGCCATCTGTTCGTGGTCGATGGTGACGAGCCCCATGTTGCGCAGACGCTCACACTCCATGCCGTTGTGGACGATGTCGCCCAGGCAGTAGAGCGTCGAGCCTTTGGCCAGTTCCTCCTCAGCCTTCTTGATGGCGGTGGTCACGCCGAAGCAGAAGCCGCTGTCGTTATCAATCTCAACAGACAGCCCACCCAAGCCCTCACCAAGGGAGGGGTGTTGATTACCGACATCCTTCATATTAGCCTCCATAGTTATCACGATTAGGTATCTGAACATCCCTCCCTTGGGAGGGCTTGGATAGGCTCCCAAAGTACGTGTCGAGCAGCTCCTGGGCGGCCATGAACGACGTCTTGCGCCCTGCGAGCACGTCCTGCTCGGCCAGCTGCAGGCGGGTGTCGATGGTCTGGTTGTTGTAGAACGACAGCTTCAGCTGCTCGTTGATGGTCTCGTACATCCAGTACTTGGCCTGCTCGTTGCGGCGGTAGTCGAAGTAGCCGTTGTGGCGCACGAAGTCGATGTACTCGTAGATCATGTCCCATATCTCCTTGATGCCCGTGCCGTAGAACCCGCTGTAGCAGAGCACCTTGGGCAGCCAGCCGCTCTCGGGCATGGGGAAGAAGTGCAGGGCGTTGCGGAAGTTGGTAGCCGCCATCTGGCAGCGGTCGACGTTGTCGCCGTCGCACTTGTTGATGACGATGCCGTCAGAGATTTCCATGATGCCGCGCTTGATGCCCTGCAGCTCGTCGCCGGTGCCGGCCACCTGGATGAGCAGGAAGAAGTCGACCATCGAGTGGCAGGCCGTCTCTGACTGGCCCACGCCGACGGTCTCGACGAATATCTTGTCGTAGCCGGCGGCCTCGCAGAGGATGATGGTCTCGCGCGTCTTGCGGGCCACGCCGCCCAGCGAGCCTGCCGACGGGCTGGGGCGGATGAACGACGCCGGGTGCTGGGCCAGCTTCTCCATGCGCGTCTTGTCGCCGAGGATGCTGCCCTTCGTGCGCTCCGACGAGGGGTCGATGGCCAGCACGGCCAGCTTGCCGCCATGCTCGCGCAGCACGTGGATGCCGAACTCGTCGATGCTGGTCGACTTGCCGGCGCCGGGCACACCGCTGATGCCCACGCGGATGCTGTGGCCACTGTAGGGCAGACAGCGGTTGATGACCTCCTGGGCCTTCTGCTGGTGGGCGGGGTTGACGCTCTCAATGAGCGTCACGGCCTGCGACAGTATGGTGACGTCGCCACGACGTATGCCCTCTACCATCTCGGCGACGGAGAGTTCGCGGCGGCGGAAGCGTCCCCGCTGCAGGTAGGGGTTAATGATCGACTGCTGTTCGACGCCGCTGTTCACTTGCAGTCCGGCGTATTCAGCGCTATTTTCCGGATGTTCCATTATTATAATTCATTTACAGTTCTCACTCCACACGCCATCACTCCTGGGTGTTGACGGTGATGACGACTTTCGGGAGCTTCGGGTCGTTGGTAATCATCAGCACGCGCGGCGACGTGCGCGCCTTCTTCAGCTCGCCTGCGTAGGCGGTAATCTTCAGCTTCGTCGACTCGCCGGGGACGAGGCGGCTCTTGCCGAGCGTCACCTTCAGGCCGCGGGTGAACATCTGGAGCGACGTGATGTCGAGGCGCGACATGCCGTTGTTGGTCAGCATCACCTCGCCCGACTTCTTCGACTTGCCGCCGAACTGCAGGTTCAGCGTACTGTCTGAGAGTGTCAGCTGCGGGGCGTTGGCCATCTCGGTGACGGGCGGCAGCAGTACGGCCGAGACCGCGATTTCGGTCTCGTTCTTCACCTTCTCGCCGAGCTGCTGGGCCAGGTAGACCGACGTCTGCGTCAGGCCGTAGTTGTGAATCTTCTCGGAGTTCAGCGTGAAGACCACCTTGCCGTGGTGGCCCGGCGACAGCCGCTCGGGCGTCACCTGCGCCGTGAGGTAGGGCGGCAGGTGCTGGATGTTGGGCTGCATGATGGTGGTGCCGTTGTTCATGACGCCCATCTCGAACTGCAGCTTCTCGCCGCGCTTCACGTTGTCGAACTCCAGGTAGTTGATGTCGCTCAGCAGGTTGTTGAAGTCGTAGGGGTACGAGCCGCTGTAGTCTTTCAGGTCGGCCAGGACGACGCCCGTCATGGTGATGTAGACGGGCTTCTTCGTGCCGTTCGAGATGATGGCGGCCTGCTTGTTGAAGTGGCCGAGCGTGCGTGCGTCGTAGGTCATCTTGATGGTGAACCTGTCGCCGATGCCAATCTCGCCCTTGGGAAATTCCACGCGGGTGCAGTTGCAGTCGGGCACGACGTCCTCGATGACCAGTCGGCGCAGTCCGCGGTTACGCATCTCGAAGGTTGCCGTGACGGGCATCTCGTAGCCCGTCCGGCCGACGTCGATGGCGTCTTTGACGATGTTCAGGCGCTGGGCCGTAGTCGTGGTGAGTGATAGGTGATAGGCGATAAGTAATAGCAGTATCTTCTTCATTTTACTTGAATGGTTTGTGATTTTGTCGTGCCGCGATACTCCGAGGCGTAGGCGCACTGCACGGTGCAGGTGCCCGTCTGGTACTCGCCGTCGCGGTCAATGTAGTATTCGGTCTCGACGACGTGCTTGCCCTTGGGCAGCCGGTCGAAGTAGTAGTTCGTCACGTTGTCGCGCGGCGTCACGTAGTAGCCGCCCCGCCAGTTGTAGCCGCTCAGCTGGCTGACGGGCTCCATGCAGGCGGCGCGCTTGTCCTGCAGCTGCACGAAGTCGAGGTCGCGCTCGCTGTTGATGGTCAGGCGAACGGTCACGCGGTCGCCGACCTTCAGAGGTGAGAGGTGAGAGGTGAGCGGTGAGAGGTCGTCGGCCCGCAGCAGTTCGCGACGGACGCTGACGCCGCTGGCCTTGTCGCGTATGTCGCTCGTCGGCTGCATGAACTGGGCGTAGACGGCGCCCCAGCTGGTGCCCTGGCTCTGCTTCTCGGCGGTGAACGTCTTCTCGCCGCGATAGGGCTGGGCCGTCTTGACGTAGCCGATGCCGGCGGTGGCCTTCGGCGTCTCAAGGGGCTGGCCGTCCAGACTGAGCGTCGTCAGCGGGGCGGCAGCAAATTGATCACTTTTCACGATTCCCTTTTCACTTAAGAAAGCGTAGACGGCGTCGACCGAGTTCAGCGGCGTGTCCCAGGCCTGCGTGCGCTTCGACTGCAGCAGCCAGCGGCGCATCTCGTTGAGCGTCTGCCGGTCGTCGGGCGTCAGTCGCTCGATGGCCTCGATGGCGGCCACCTGTGTCGGTATGCGGTAGTCGCGCCACGAGTAGCCGGCGCGCGGCGTGTCGTAGTAGCGGCCCATCTCCTCCTTGTAGACGGTGTACTCCTTCAGGCTCTTGATGTAGGACGGCGAGTCGAGGATGATGGCCGACAGGGCTTTCTCGTAGATGGTCTGCCGCTTCGTCTCCTTCTTCAGCAGCTTGACGAGGTAGTCGTTGGCCTGTCGTACCTCCGCCGGCAGCTGGCGTCCGTCGAGCTTGCAGATGTAGAGCCACTCGAGGGCGGTGAAGCTGGGGAACACGGGCTTGTGGCCGTTCTTCTCCTGCTTCTTCAGCTCCTTCACCAGTTCCACCATCTCCTTGCCCAGGTACTTCATGGCGCCCTTCAGCATCTGCCGGGTCTCGGCCTGCTCGCCCAGCATCGTGTTCTGGCGAACCATCATCTCGGCCACGGTGACGGTCATATACACCGAGCCGGGCATCTCGGGCCACCAGCTCCACGAGCCGTCGCTGCGCTGCAGGTGCTCCAGCTTGTCGAGGGCCGACGTCAGGCGGTGTTGCATCATGTTCTGGTCGAAGAAGTCGGACAGCCGCTGGCGCTGCTCCGTCTCGCGGTCGGCATCGGCTACCCAGGGCGTCTCGCTGAGCACGAGGTCCTTCAGTTCCTGGTTCTTCTCAAGCTGGCTCTGCAGGGATGTCTCGTTCCCCTGTTCCCGCTTCCACTGCTCGAACACGGTCTTGGCCTGCGGCACCTGGTCGATGATGTGCTTGCCGATGCTGTTGGCATAGAGCGACGCCGCCTGGCAGATGGCGCAGTTGTCGGCGGGGTGGCCGATGGCCGGCAGTGCCTGTATCATCAGCCACGCCGGGTTGTTGGTGTATTCTACGGTGAGTTTAGCCCCCCCTACGGCCCCCGAGGGGGCTTCTGTACTTTGGGCTCCGAACAGCTCCGTCAGGTCGATGGCCTTTGTGCCCGGCTCGTTCTGCGTGAACGGGTAGGTGACGGTGACGCGCTCGCGGTTGGGCAGCATCGGCAGGTAGTGCTGCTCGCCGTCGCTGAACTGGTCGGTCGCAGCCACCACCTTGCAGACGAGCAGCGAATTGTCAATGGTCAATTTTGAATTGTCAATAGCGAACTTGACGCTGCCGGTCTGGCCGGCCTTCACCGTGAACGGCGCCTTCTGGGTGTAGACGGCCTTCTCGCTCTCAGGGTCGGTGAGTGTCAGGTAGGCCGTGCCGCTGAGGTCGTGCTCGCTGGTGTTGATGACGCGGGCGCTGACGGTGGCCTTGTCGCCCTGACGCAGGAATCGCGGTATGTTGGGCTGCACCATCAGGTCCTTCTTAGCCACGGCCTCGCCCGTCAGCATGCCGTGGCAGAGGTCAGGCGTGTGGGCCAGGCCCATGAAGCGCCATGTCGTCAGGCTCTCGGGCAGGGTGAACTTCAGCGTCACCGTGCCCGTTGTGTCGGTCGTCAGCTGTGGGTAGAAGAACGCCGTCTCCTGCAGGTTCTCGCGCAGCTGCACCTCGGGCGCCTGTTCGTTATTGTCTTCTTCGGTGTTAGTGTCGTTCTGCTTCATCTCTCCGCCCGCCTGCTTGGCTGAGCCGAGACCGCGGACGCGGATTTCTGGGGCTTCGTCGGCTGAATCCATGACCGCCGACTCGTTCATCACCATCGGCATTGCTTCTTCTGCCACAGCCAAGGCGTTCGACTTGGCCAGCAGTCGGCCACGGGTGGCTTTAGTGGCGTAGAGCATGTGGCGGCCCATCCACGGCTTGGGGAAGAGCGACTCGTCGAACGAGCTGAACGTGAGCGACGGGGCCGCAAAGCGCGTCACGTAGAGCGACCCGCTGAGGTTGAGGCCGCCCCACGAGCCGTACTGCCACTGCGTGGAGGGCAGCGGGACATACTGGTAGGGGCTGAACGACCAGCCGTGGCGGGCTATCTGGTCGAGGCTCTTGTCGTAGAGTGTGGCCGTGAGCAGTGCGTCGGCAGGCTTGCCGTCGGGCGTGGTCACCGTCAGGCTCCACTCCTCCTGCTGGCCGGGCGTCAGCCGGTCGCGGAAGGTCTGCCACTTCAGCGTCAGCCGCTTGTCGGGCAGCGGGCGCTGTATCTGGGCCGTGTGGGTGTAGCACTGGCCCTGCTTCATCCAGGCGAAGGTCAGCAGCAGGCCGTTGCCGTACTCCTCCTTGTAGGCCAGCTTGCGGTTGATGAGCTGGTTTGTGCGGTCAATGGCGCCACTCTCGATGACGCGCTTGCCGCTGATGATGCTGTAGACGATGTGGACATCCTTGGCCGACGAGCCCACCTGGATGGTGACGGGGCTGCCGTCGCGGGGGAACACGTCGTCCGACTGGTAGAACCAGTCGTCGGTCTTGGCGGCCGGTCGTTGGTCGTCGAGGGCGAAGACGACGAACTCCTGCTTCAGCGTGTCGTCCTTGCAGGTGGCCTCCAGCGTGTGCTGGCCGCTCTTCAGCTGTAGGTTCTGGATGGAGAACTGTACGTTGGTCTTCACCGTCTGCCACGGGCCGTTGTCTATGCGGTATCTGGCCGTGCCGTCGACGGCGTTGCCGGCGGCGTTGCGCAGAGTCAGCGTCAGCTTGGGCATCTGGTCGCGGCGCATCTGCTCAGGCACGTCGCAGGTCAGCGCCGTCTTGCGGTTGCCCAGTGGCAGCGACAGTTCGCCTGGGTGGGTCTCGCCGCCCTGGTCGGTGACGTCGGCCGTGCAGACGAAGTTGTAGAACATGGGGTAGTCGGTCTTGGGCAGCACCATGGCCATGTCGACGCTGAACGAGCCGTCGTCGGCCGTCACGGTCTCGCCCTCGGCCACGATGACGTCGGCCGATTCGCTGCCGAAGGCGAAGCTGTTCCAGTAGCGTGAGTAGCTCCACCACCAGAAGGCGCGGCGGCGCTCCACCTTGTAGCTCACCTTCGCTCCCTGTACGGGCACGCCGGCGTAAGAGCGGGCCACGGCCCGCACACGGACGGTGTCGCCGTCCTTATAGTCCTGTCCGACGGCGTCGAACTTCACCTCGAACGTCGGGCGCTTGTACTCCTCGACGCGCAGCGAGCACGACCCGTGGTCGGCCTGTATGCTGAAGCGGCCTGTCAGCCCTCCCGAGGGCAGGGTGAAGGTGGTCGCACACGTACCATATTTATCTGTGGTCAGCGTCTGCTCGGCTACCGTCTTGTGGTTGGCGTCGCGCAGGGTCAGTCGGACGCTCTGGCCCGCCAGCGCTTTCTGCTCAGTGCCTTTGCTCACCTCGTAGCTGACGGCAGCCACGTGTACGGTCTGTCCCGGGCGGTAGATGGCGCGGTCGGTGAACAGCTGCGTCTGCTTGATGGTGCGGGTCTCGTCGTAGTAGCTGAAGTTGCCGTAGCCGTCGCTCGGCCGGCAGTAGTTGTCGCTCTTCGTGTAGGCAAAGATGTTGGTGGGCCGCTCCTCGTCGTACTTATAGGAGGCCTCGCCTCGGGCGTCGGTGGTCAGCGTGGCCAGCAGCTGGTCGCTGTGCCTGTCCTTGTAGCCCCGCAGCTCGAGGGTGGCTCCCGCCAGGGGCTGGCCCTCTAAGGCGTCGACGACGACGTAGCGCTGCACGTTGCCGGGCAGCGACTCGCTCATCACCCTGACGTTGCTGACGTAGCAGAGCTGCCGCGACACTTCCGTGGCGGGCTCGCTGGCCAGTTCTATCATGTAGACGCCGGCGGGCAGTGGCGGCACGTCGATGCTGTCGTCGAACAGGTCGTAGGCCTCATGGCCGCTGTAGTGGCGGGTCTGTTGCAGCTCCTTCATCTCGGTCAGCAGGGGCTTCAGCTTCTTCCACTCTTCGTCGTTGTTGGGGCTCAGGCGGTTCATGCCGTTCACCTTCACGCGGTAGATGCGCATGGTCAGCTGGTCGATGTTGCGCGCGCCCCTGACCGTCATCTCCTGACTCTTGCCGGGCAGGTAGACGCGCTGCTTTATGGTGGCGCTATACTGGCGGATGGTCAGCTCTATCTGGGCGTTGCGCAGCGCGTTTGAGCGGCTGTAGCTGTTGCCCCAGCGGCGCAGGGCCTCCTCGGTGTAGGCCCACTTCTGGGCGGCGGTGGCGTCGGTGTGGCTGTCCATGTAGTCATAGCGCTCGATGGCCAGTTCGCAGGCCTCGGGCAGGTCGCCGTAGAGGCTGATGAGCGAGTCGAGCGTCTTGATGTAGGGGGCTTCCGGATACTTCGCCTCGCCCTGAATCCGCTCCAGGCGGGCTATTTCGAGGGCCGTCATCATGGCCTCGCGGCGACGGCCGGCTTTGGCGTAGTAGTCGTGCAGCGGGCGGAACTGCTGCAGCGTGTAGCCGACCACGCTCAGCATGTCGTCGTCGAAGAGGTGGCTGTCGCGCCCCTTGGTGACCAGCGGCTTGTAGTCGGCGGCCTTGACGGTGGCCAGCAACTGGCAGGTCTCGTCGTCGAGCGTCACCGTCGGTTCGTCCTGGCGCTCCAGCTCCCGGTTGTCGTCGTAGATTTTCTTCAGCACGGTGGCATAGACGGCCTGCAGACCTTTGTCGGGGGCCTGGCGGCGGCGCTGCTCCATGCGCTCAACGGCGGGCTGTAGCGAGTCGGGGGCGATTTCGGTCATCACCCGGCTGCCGGCCAGCTCGGCGGCCATCAGGTGGCCGTACTGGTGCTCCTCCAGCGCCTTGTCTACAATCTTCATCAGCCAGTCGTACCGTGTGCGGGGCTGGTCTTTCTCGGCTGCCGTGTCGGCCTGTTTCCACAGCGACGTATATGTCTGTCCAGATAATGCCATACTTAATATTGTCAACAGAAAAGTAAAAGCCGTTCTTCTCATTTTAGTTGGTTTTGATAATCACTACCTGCAAAGTTAGCACTTTTTCTTGATACGCTGGCGCTTGGACGTACGAAAATATGAAACTTTAACGATTTTATTTGGCAGTTCCAGATTTTTGATTTACTTTTGCAATCTGAAACGTGAAAACAACAATACTCTAACTATGGAACAGCAGAAACGTTACGGACACTTCGACGACCAGCGTCGCGAGTATGTCATCACCGACCCCAAGACCCCTTGGCCGTGGATTAACTATTTAGGCAACGAGGACTTCTTTTCGCTCATCAGCAACACCGCCGGCGGCTACAGCTTCTACAAGGATGCCAAGTTCCGCCGCATCACCCGCTATCGCTACAACAACGTGCCGATGGACAACGGCGGGCGATACTTCTACATCAAGGAGGGCGACACGGCATGGTCGCCCGGCTGGAAGCCCTGCAAGACGCCGCTCGACTTCTACGAGTGCCGCCACGGCATGGGCTACACCCGCATCACCGGCCGCAAGAACCAGGTGGAGGCCTCGGTGCTCTTCTTCGTGCCCTTAGGCAAGTGGGCCGAGGTGCAGAAGCTGACGCTGACGAACCAGTCGCAGGAGGTGAAGCAGCTGAAGCTCTTCTCGTTCGAGGAGTGGTGCCTCTGGAACGCCGCCACCGATATGGAGAACTTCCAGCGTAACTTCTCTACCGGCGAGGTCGAGATAGAAGGCTCCACCATCTACCACAAGACGGAGTACCGCGAACGCCGCAACCACTACGCCTTCTACCACGTGAACGCCGACATTCAGGGCTACGACACCGACCGCGAGTCGTTCGTCGGCCTCTATAACGAGCTGTCGGAGCCCGATGCCGTCGTCGAGGGCCGCCCGCGCAACAGCCATGCCCACGGCTGGAGCCCCATCGCCTCGCACTACATCGAGGTGACGCTGCAGCCCGGCGAGTCGAAGGACTTCGTCTTCCTGCTCGGCTACGTGGAGAACGAGCAGGACAAGAAGTTCTCGGCCCCGAAGGTCATTAACAAGGAGAAGGCCTATGCCCTCATCGACAGTCTCAACACCACCGAGAAGGTTGACCGTGTCTTTGCCGAGCTGAACGCCTATTGGGACCGTCTGCTCAGTATATATAGTGTGAAGACCGCCAACCCGAAGCTCGACCGCATGGTCAACACGTGGAACCAGTATCAGTGTATGGTGACCTTCAACTTCTCGCGCTCGGCCTCGTTCTTCGAGAGCGGCATCGGCCGGGGCATGGGCTTCCGCGACTCTAACCAGGACCTCGTGGGCTTCGTCCACCAGATTCCGAGCCGTGCACGCCAGCGCATTATCGACATCGCCTCGACGCAGTTTGCCGACGGCGGCTGCTACCACCAGTACCAGCCACTGACCAAGCGCGGCAACAACGACATCGGCGGCGGTTTCAACGACGACCCCTGCTGGCTCATCTTCGGCACCGTGGCCTACCTGAAGGAGACGGGCGACTTCTCGATACTCGACGAGCAGGTGCCCTTCGACAACCAGCCCGGCTCTGAGGTGTCGCTCTTCGAGCACCTGAAGGTCAGCATGGACCACGTCATCAAGAACCTCGGCCCCCACATGCTGCCGCTCATCGGCCGTGCCGACTGGAACGACTGTCTGAACCTGAACTGTTTCTCGTGGGACCCCAACGAGTCGTTCCAGACCACCGAGAACAAGAGCGAAGGCTCGAAGGCCGAGTCGCTGATGATTGCCGGACTCTTCGTCGTCACCGGCAAGGAGTACGTGGCGCTTTGCAATAAAATTGCAAAGCACGAGGAAGGGGAAAGGATGCAGCGGGCTGTTGACGCCATGATTGAGGCTGTGAAGAAGCACGGCTGGGACGGCGAGTGGTATCTCCGTGCCTACGACTACTACGGGCGTAAGATTGGTTCCCACGAGTGTGAAGAAGGCAAGATATTCATCGAGTCGCAGGGCTGGTGTACGATGGCCGAGATTGGTGCCGACGAGGGCATGGTGGCCAAGAGCCTTGACTCCTGCAAAAAATACCTGGAGTGCGAGCACGGTATGGTGCTCAACAACCCGGCCTTCTCGAAGTACATCTATGAGTATGGCGAAATCTCGAGCTATCCCGAGGGCTACAAGGAGAATGCCGGCATCTTCTGCCACAACAACCCGTGGGTCATCATCGGCGAGTGTCTGGCCGGACGAGGCAACGACGCCTGGAGCCACTACGCCAAGATACTGCCCTCGTACGTCGAGGAGAAGTACCAGACGCTGCACAAGGTGGAGCCCTACGTGAACTGCCAGATGGTGGCCGGCAAGGACGCCTTCCGGCCCGGCGAGGGCAAGAACTCATGGCTCACCGGCACCGCCGCCTGGATGTGGTACACGGTGTCGGAGTTCATCCTTGGCGTGAAGCCCGACTACGACGGCCTGCGCATAGACCCCTGCCTGCCTGAGACCGCCGGCGACTACACCGTGAGGCGCAAGTTCCGCGAGGCCGAGTACACCATTACCGTCAGGCCAAACGGCTCGCAGAAGGGTGTCAAGACGGTCGTCCTCGACGGCTCTCCCATCGAGGGCAACCTCGTGCCCTATGCTCCCGGCAGCCACACCGTCGAAGTGACGATGTAACTACACCGACACGTCGGCCTTGATATGGGGCCACGGGTCGTAATCCTCAAGCTGGAAATCCTCGTACGTGAAGTCGAAAATCGACTTCACGTCTTGGTTTAATACCATGCGTGGCAGCGGGCGGGGCTCACGCGTCAGCTGCAGGCGGGCCTGCTCCAGGTGGTTCAGGTAGAGGTGGGTGTCGCCCGTGGTGTGGATGAAGTCGCCCGCCTTGAAGCCCGTCACCTGCGCCATCATCTGCAGCAGCAGGGCGTATGAGGCGATGTTGAACGGCACGCCGAGGAACGTGTCGGCCGAGCGCTGGTAGAGTTGCAGCGACAGCCGGCCGTCGGCCACGTAGAACTGGAAGATGGTGTGGCAGGGGGGCAGGGCCATCTGGCCCACCTCGGCCACGTTCCATGCCGAGACGATCATGCGGCGTGAGTCAGGGTTTGTGCGTAGCTGGTCCACCACCTGCTGTATCTGGTCGATGGTGCCGCCCTGGTAGTCGGGCCACGAGCGCCACTGGTGACCGTAGACGGGACCGAGCTCGCCGTCGGCGTCGGCCCATTCGTTCCAGATTCTCACGCCGCGTTCCTGCAGCCAGCGTACGTTGGTGTCGCCGCGCAGGAACCACAGCAGTTCATAGATAATTGACTTCAGGTGTAGCTTCTTCGTCGTCAGCAGGGGGAAGCCGTCGTCGAGGTTATACCGGCTCTGCGTGCCGAAGATGCTCAGTGTCCCGGTGCCCGTGCGGTCGCCCTTCTCGGTGCCTTCGGTCAGGATGCGGTTAAGTATGTCTAAGTATTGCTTCATAGCTATTGGGTGTATGGGTTGTCTTGATACGCCACTCCTTGGGGTACTGGTTGTTGGCGCGCGTGCCGATGTTCTTTACCGTGCCCAGCGGGTGGCCTTCGAAGCTGACGGTGACGATGCCGCGCGGCGTCTCGGGCGGCAGCTGGAGCGCCTCGCCCCGCAGGTAGGCGATGGCCTGAGGGTAGCTGAGGTCTGTTGTGATTTGTGGAGTGTTGAGTGTGGAGTGTGGAGTGAGAATAGCGAGGCCGGAGTGTTGACTTGAGACATTTCTCACTCCACACTCCACACTCCGCCCTTCACGAGATTTACGCAGCACGGCCACGAACAGCCCCTCGGAGCGGGTGATGCCGGGGATGAAACGGTAGACGGGACCGCTGAAGCCGGCGAGCAGCGAACCCGTGATGTGCCACTCTGGCTGCGTCGGGACGCTGAGCAGTTCGGCGCCGTACTCCTCGCAGAACCAGCTGACGTTCTCCTCGTTCTCCTGGGTGTTGAACGTACACGTGCTGTAAATCAGCAGACCACCCTCGTTGAGGCAGGCCCAGGCGTCGCTCAGGATTTCGCGCTGCAGGCGCCAGCAGCGCTCCACCTGCTTCGGGCTCCACTCGCCGATGGTGGCGGCGTCGCGGCGAAACATTCCCTCGCCGGAGCAGGGCACGTCACAGAGGATGACGTCGAACCTCGCCTTCGCCTTGCGGAAGTCCTTGGGGTAGCTGTTGGTCACCGTACAGCCCGGGTAGCCCCACTTCGTGATATTCTCCGTCAGGATGCTGGCCCGCTGGCGCATCGGCTCGTTGCTGACCAACGTGCTGCCGCGGGGCACGGCGGCGATGGCCGCCGTCGACTTGCCGCCCGGGGCGGCGCAGAGGTCGAGCATGCTCACGGGCCGGCTGACGAACTGTCGCAGCACGTGGCTGACGAACATCGACGCCGCCTCCTGTACATAGTAGCAGCCCGCGTGGAGTAGGGGGTCCATGGTGAACTGCGGCCGCCGGCTGAGGTAGTAGCCCTCTGGGCACCACGCCACCTGCTGCCCGTCGCCGACGGTCAGTCCGGTGCTCTTCAGCGGGTTCAGACGGATGCTTACGGGTGGCTCCTCGTCGAACGCCCTCAGGTACTGGCTGAAGCGCTCGTCGCCCATCATCGTTCGTGTGCGTGTTATGAATTCCTCTGGCAGTTGTGTCATAAGTCGTCTTTAAGCTTCGCCGTGCAAAGTTACGCATAAATTACGGTTCGTGCAAGCCTTTTTCGTCCTTTTCCTTGCAAGTCTCATTTTTTATCGCTTCTTTTGCAAGTTTTTTCGTACCTTTGCAACTTGTTGGCCGTCGTTTACGTCTAACGGACAAAGTAACAACAAAAAGGAGAGAGAAAATGAGAAACTATCTAATTGCATTGACGATGCTGCTGACCCTGACAGTGGGCCAGGCAGCGATGGCCCAGAGGAATAACCCTAAAGCCACGGAGGAACTGGTAGATAGCACCAGCCGTGACGAAGGCTTCGAGGCCTACAGCGACACGACACAGGTGGCCGACGACTCGACCGTGGTCAGCCGTCACCACCGCATCGGCGGTTACAACGGCAGCAGCGTCGTCAACGACATCTTTGGCAACCTCCCCTCCGACGGAATGATGATGGGCGGCATGCTGTTCGTGCTGGCGGTGCTGGTCATCATCTTCGTCATCGCGCCGGTAGTCATCCTGGTCTTGCTCTTCTACTTCATCCAACGGAACCGCAAGCAGAAGATGCAGATGGCCGAGATGGCGATGAAGCAGGGGCAGCCTATTCCCGACGAACTGCTCACCGAGCACCGTGAGACCAACGACGAGCTGTGGCAGAAGGGACTGCGGCAGACGTTCCTCGGCATGGGACTGCTGGCCTTCTTCGGCTACATCGGCAGCACGTTAGGCGTCGGCGTGGGCATCCTGGTGACGGTTATCGGCCTGGGCAAGCTGGCCATCGTGAAGACATCAAAGCAATAACAACTTAAACGACTATAGAGGAATTATGGAAAAGAAACTGATGCGATCAAACGACAAGGTGCTGGCCGGCGTCTGCGGCGGACTGGCAGAGTATTTCGACTTCGACCCCGTGCTGGTGCGCGTGGCTTACGCCTTCCTGACCATCTTCACGGCGTTCTGCGGCGTGCTGCTCTACATCGTGCTGTGGATAGTCATGCCTGAGAAGAGGTAAGAGGTGAGAGGTAAGAGGTAAGAAGTGATAAGTGAGGAGTGATAAGTGGGACGGCTCAACGACATAGCTTTAGCCACGCAGGTGGCGGTACTGGGCAACAAGCGGGCTTTCGACCAGCTGATGCGCGAGTATCAGTCGCCTGTTCGGCGCTTCTTCCTCGCCCAGACCTTAGGCGACGAGATGCTGAGCGACGACCTCGCTCAGGACACGTTTCTCAAGGCCTACACCCGCATCTCGCAGTATCGCGGCACGTCGAGCTTCCTGACGTGGCTCACGCGCATCGCCTATAACGTGTGGTACGACCACTGTAGGAAGACTCACCCCCAACCCCTCCCTGTGGGGAGGGGAGCTGATACTGACTTACCTGCTGATTACTCCCCCTCCCATTGGGAGGGGCAGGGGGTGGGGCCCGATCTCTACGCCGCCCTGGGCCAGCTGCGCCCCGAGGAGCGGACGTGCATCACGCTGCAACTCGTCGACGGCTACCAGATCGACGAGATAGCGCGCATCACGGGTATTGCCGCCAACACCGTGAAGTCGCACCTGAAGCGCGGCAAGGAGAAATTAGCTAACTACTTAAGACAGAATGGATATGACAGATAACGAACTCCTGGAACACGTGTTCCGGCCAATGACAGAGATGCAGGTTGCCGACGACGGCTTCACCGACCGCGTGATGAACCGCCTGCCGCAGCGTGACGTCCGGAGGCTCAGCCGCCTGTGGACGGTGTTCTGCGTCGTCGTGGCTATTGTGCTGTTCATCCTTTTGCGAGGCTGGGAGATCATCGCCTACGGACTGGTGATGATGGCCAACACGCCGCCCACGCCGCAGCAGGTGCTGCTGTTCGCCGTCTCTGCCGGCATCGTCGGACTGCTGGCGTTCTTCGAGACGGTCAGCCGCCTGCGCTACGGTTCGTTTTAGAACCAGGCGTCGTCAGCCTCCTGCGACTCCTCTTCTTCCTCCGTCGTCGTCTTGGGCGTCGGCGGGTTCTTCAGTCGTCCTTCCTCGTCGAACATGCCGTAGGTGGTGCGCAGCACGGTGAACTCCGTGCGGCGGTTCAGCTGGTTGCAGGCCTCCTGCTGCTCCTCGTCTTTCAGTGCGGTGACGTACTGCTCGCTGAGCACGTCGCCCTCCTTCAGGAAGGGGTATTTCTCGGCCACCTTGCGCTTGATGGTCTTTGGTCGCTGCTCGCCGTAGCCCTTGGGGGTCAGTCGGTCAGCGGCAATGCCGTGAGCTATCAGGTAGTTGACCACCGACTCGGCGCGGCGCTGCGACAGCCGCTCGTTGTACTGGTCGGAGCCCTTGAAGTCGGTGTGGGCCGCCAACTCGATGGTGACATGGGGGTTGTCGTTCAGCAGCTTCACCAGCTGGTCGAGGGCGGTGGCCGACTCAGGGCGCAGCGTGGCCTTGTCAAAGTCGTAGAAGATATTCTCAATCAGCACCGGAGCCGAGATGTTGGCCAGCGGGAACTGCAGCACGTACTCATGCGAGACGGTGGCCGTGTCGACGCGCAGTTCCTCCTTGTGGTTCAGGTAGCCGCTGCAGGTGCCCAGCATGACGTAGTCCACGCCCGTCTGTATCTCATAGGTGAACGAGCCGTCGCCCTTGACGCTCAGCTTCTGGTTGGTGCCGTCGTTGCCGACGAGATACACCTGTCCGGCGGGCAGCTCGTAGCCGTCCATCTCGTAGACCCAGCCCTTGACGGTGACCATCACCTCCGCCTTCGAGAACGAGTAGATGTGGTCCCAGCCTCGGGCGTCGCCTCGGTTGCTTGAGAAGTAGCCTTGGTTGTGCAGGCCTTCGAACGTCATGCCGAAGTCGTCGCCCTGTGAGTTCAGCGGGTAGCCGGGGTGTTCAATGCTATAAGCCCCCCCTACGGCCCCCGAGGGGGCTTCATTACTTTGGGGCTTGGCGATAAAGATGTCGAGTCCGCCGAGGCCGGGGTGGCCGTCTGACGAGAAGTAGAGGTCGCCGTTGGGACGGAACGTTGGGAACATCTCGTTGCCTGCCGTGTTGATGGGTGCGCCGAGGTTCTCGACGGGCCCCGTGCCCGACTGCATCAGCTCGCAGCGCCAGATGTCGTAGCCGCCCATGCCGCCGGGCATGTCGCTGACGAAGTAGAGCCACATGCCGTCGGGCGACACGGCGGGGTGGGCGAAGGTCGAGAGTGTGTCCTTGGCCACGACCACCTCCGTAGGCTTGCTCCATGAGGCATCGCTGCGCTGCGACTTGACGATGGTGGCAAAGCGCGGATAGTCGGGGTCGGTCTTACAGAGCGTCAGGTACATCGTGCGGCCGTCGGGCGTGAAGCAGCAGGCCCCCTCGTCGAAGGCCGTGTTCAGCTCCGAGTCGATGGTCTGCGGCTTGCCCCACTTCCCCTTGTCGTCCTTCTGGGCGAAGAATATGTCTGAGGGTTTCGTGCCGGTGATGCCGCTCAGCTCGTCGCCCTGGGCCTGGTTGCGTGTCGATGTGAAGTAGAGTTGGTCGTTATTGTCGCCGCAGAGCATGGGCGAAAAGTCGGCGCGGCGCGAGTTGAACAGGTCCTCGCGCTTCACCTTGTATTTCGAGCCCTTCTTCTTCAGCTCCGGGGCCGCGTTGGCGGCGCGCAGTCCCTGGCGGGCCATGGGCAGGAAGGGGCTGTCGGTGCCGGCCAGACTGTCGATAGCCGTCTGGAAGGCCTTGGCGGCACCTCGGTAGTCGCCGTTCTTCATCAGCAGCTGTCCCTGGAAGAAGCTCGTCACGGAGTCCTGCTGCTTGTAGCGCACGGCGTTGTTGTAGGCGGCTACGGCGCGCTGCGTGTTGTTGATGCGGCGGTAACAGTCGGCCATCTTCAGGGCCCGCTGTCCGCGCAGGCGTCGCTCCTTGGTCGGCGTCTGGGCGTAGGCCTTCTTATACTGGGCGGCAGCGTCGTAGTATTCGCCGAGGGCAAAGAACTTGTCGCCTTTCTTCACAGCTACATCAGCGCCGCACCCCGCAAGGAGCACGGCCACCATTACAGAATAGACTATGGCGACAATTCTTCGCATACCTCAATAATAACGCAGAAGTGGGCTATTTATTGTAAAAGGGTTGGAATTAACTGAACGGCACGCGGTAGGTGCAGCCGTTCTTCCACTCCGAGCAGCCGTAGGCCGTCCTGCCCTTGATAATCTGGCCTTTGCCGCAGAGCGGGCAGGGCTGGCCGACGACGGGCGTTGCGTCAGCCTTCTTGGCGGGCTTCTTCGGCTTCGGCGCAGCCTTGGTCTTCGGCGACTTCACTTTCTTCAGTTCGGCATCGGTGAGCACGGTGACGCGCCGGTTTGAGGGGTCGCTCATCACCTCGTTGACAATCTCGGTGACCTGAGCCTTCAGCTCTTCGATGAACTGCTGGGCGTCGTACTTGCGGTGCTCAATGTCGCGCAGCTTCTTCTCCCAGATGCCGGTCAGCTCGCAGCTCTTGAGCAGCTCCTCGCGGATGAGGTCGATAAGCTCGATGCCCGTGGGTGTGGCCACGAGACGCTTACGCTCGCGGCGTATGTAGTGGCGCTTGAAGAGCGTCTCGATGATGCTGGCGCGGCTCGACGGGCGGCCGATGCCGTTCTCCTTCATGGCGGCGCGCAGCGTCTCGTCGTCGACGAACTTGCCCGCCGTCTCCATGGCCCTCAGCAGCGACGCCTCGTTGTAGTAGGGTGGGGGCGTGGTCCACTTCTCGGTGAGCGTGGGCTGGTGGTCGCCGCTCTCGCCCTTGACGAAGGTGGGCAGGGTGCGTTCAGCCTGTTCAGCCCCCCCTTCTGCCCCCGAGGGGGCTACGTTTGTCTCGGTCTCCTCCGTCTGCTGGTCTTTGCTGTTGACGATGCGCCAGCCCGGGTCGAGAATCTCCTTGCCGGTGACCTTGAACTCAACGGGAGCCCCCTCGGGGGCGGAGGGGGGGGCTACCTCGCCCAGTACCGTCGTCGTCGAGAATCGGCAGTCGGGCAGGAAGACGCCGATGAAGCGGCGGGCCACGAGGTCGAACACCCGACGCTCGGCGTCGCTGAGGTTCTGGGGGACGACGCCCGTGGGGATGATGGCGTGGTGGTCGGTGACCTTCGACGTGTCGAAGACGCGCTTCGACTTCTTCAGCGGCTTGCCGCCGATGGGCTTGATCAGCTCGGCGTACGGGGCGACGCCGCCGAAGCGGGTCTGGAAGAGCCCGTTGAGCGTCTGCGGACACTTGGGGTAGATGTCGTCGCTGAGGTACTGGGTGTCAACGCGCGGATAGGTGGTGAACTTACGTTCGTAGAGCGCCTGTATGAGGTTGAGCGTCATCTCGGCCGAGAAGCCGTACTTACGGTTACAGTCTACCTGCAGGCTCGTCAGGTCGTAGAGCTGTGGGGGCTGCTCGCGGCCCTCCTTCTTCTCGACCTTCGTCACCGTGAAGGGGCGGCCCTCGATGGTCTGGAAGGCCTGCTCGCCCTCCTCCTTGCTGGTGAATTTTCCCTTAGTCGCCGTGAACGTGGTGCCGCGGTAGATGGTGGCCAGCACCCAGTAGGGCTCGGGCTTGAAGTTGTCGATCTCCTTCTGGCGGTTCACGATGAGGGCCAGCGTGGGCGTCTGCACGCGGCCGATGGAGAGCACCTGGCGGTTCTGGCCGTACTTCAGCGTGTAGAGGCGCGTGGCGTTCATGCCGAGGAGCCAGTCGCCGATGGCACGGCTCAGGCCCGCCATGTAGAGTGGCTGGTAGTCCTGCTGGTCCTTCAGCGAGGCAAAGCCCTCGCGAATGGCCTCGTCGGTCATCGACGATATCCACAGTCGCTTCACGGGGCAGGTGGCGCCGGCCTTCTGCATGACCCAGCGCTGTATGAGCTCACCCTCCTGTCCGGCGTCGCCGCAGTTGACGATGCCGTCGGCCTGCTGCATGAGTCGCTCGATGACGGCAAACTGCTTGGTAATGTGGTCCTCGGCAATGAGCTTGATGCCGAAGCGTGGCGGCACCATGGGCAGCTGTGTCAGTGCCCACGAGCGCCAGGCCGGGGTGTAGTCGCCCGGCTCCTTCAGCGTACAGAGGTGCCCGTAGGTCCACGTCACCTGGTAGCCGTTGCCCTCCATGTAGCCTTCGTGCGAGGCCGTTGCCCCCAGTATGCGTGCGATGTCGCGTGCCACGCTGGGTTTCTCTGCTATACAAACAATCATCGTTCTTATTGGAAATTGCGCTGCAAAGGTATTACTTTTTTCCGAGCTGGCCAAACTTTTCGTTGCAACGTTTTGCCGTGTCAGGGAAAAACACTAACTTTGCAGCCAAATATAGAATAACAATAAATGTATAAGTTAGACGAGACCGACCTGCAGATACTCAGGACGCTGCAGAAGAACGCCAAGCTGACCACCAAGGAACTGGCCGACGCCGTAAACCTGACGCCTACGCCGGTGTTTGAGCGCCAGAAACGGCTCGAACGGCTGGGCTATATCAGGAAGTACGTGGCCCTGCTCGACGCCGAGAAGCTGGGACTGGGGCTGCAGGTGTACTGCAAGGTGAAGCTGAAGCAGATAAACCACGAGATAGCCGACGCCTTCACCCACCGCGTGATGCGCATTCCCGAGGTGACCGAGTGCTACAACACGTCGGGCAGCTACGACTACCTGCTGAAGGTGCGCATAGTCGACATGAAACAGTACCAGGAGTTTGTGCTCCACAAGCTGGGCGAGATCGAGATGGTGGCGTCGCTCGAGAGCACGTTCGTGATGAGCGAGGTCAAGCAGAGCTACGCCGTGAACATCTGACACGTCCGACCTAAATCATATTACGCAGATGAAACAAAGAATACTTTTGATGGCTGTCGCCCTGACGGTCGTCAGCCAGATAGCAGCGCAACAGCTGCCCACCGACGCACCGCTGACGCTGCGCCCCCTGCTGCAGAAGCTGGGCGAGCGGCTGTTGAAGGGCAAGACGGGCAGCATCGTCGCCATCAATCCCGCCAACGGCGAAATACTCTGCCTGGCGACGAACACACCGCAGGGCCCCGACGTGCGCCAGGCCATAGCACGGCCGCAGGCCCCCGGCTCGACGTTCAAGACCGCCCAGGCGCTGACGCTGCTCTCCGAGGGCATCATCAATACCGAGACGGCCGTGGAGTGCCACGAGGGCATTACCGACGGCAACATCCGCGTGGGCTGCCATAAGCACCGCTCGCCGCTGACGCTGGTCGACGCCCTGGCACAGTCGTGCAACACGTGGTTCTTGATGACCTTCGCCTCGATGATCAACGATGACTTCATGTACGAGACGCGTGATGAGGCCATCAACACCTGGCGCTCCTACATGCAGTCGATGGGACTGGGAGGTCCCATGCATATCGACATCGAGGGCGAGCAGGGTGGACTGCTGGCCGGTGCCGACTACCTGAACCGCCGCTACCGTGAAGGCTGGGACGGCAAGACCATCTGGTGGGCCGGCATGGGGCAGGGCGACGTTACCTGCACGCCGCTGCAGCTTTGCAACCTCGCCGTCACCATCGCCAACCGCGGCTGGTGGTACGTGCCACACATCCATAAGGACACGAAGAACCAGCGCTACCTGACGCGCCGCCAGACCAAGGTGGCCCCCGAGGCCTACGGTCCCGTGATAGAGGGCATGCGCAAGGCCGTAGAGCACGGCACGGCCTACGCCATCAAGACCACTTACCCCATCTGTGGCAAGACGGGCACCGTCGAGAATCCCGGTCGCGACCACTCTGCCTTTATCGGCTTTGCCCCGATGGCCGAGCCCAAGATTGCCGTCTCGGTCTACGTCGAGCACGGCGGCTTCGGTGCCGACCTCGCCGCCCCGATGGCCGCCCTCATCATAGAGCAATACCTCAAAGGCGAGCTCAGCAAGAAGTCTGAAGCCGAGGCCATCCGTCTGAGTAGTCTGAAGTTATAAACTAGCAGTTACACCTTTGGCAATCTTGCGGAACAGTCTCCCCTCAAGGAAAAAAAACGCCATTATTCTTGCAGAGTATCAAGATATTTTGTATCTTTGCCGACGCAAACAAGGTTTTACCGTATGAGTACACAGAAGATGACACAACTGATAGCTGACTACTTTAAGACGCAGCCCGTCATGAAGGCTTGGCTTTTCGGCTCCTTTGCTCGCGGCGAGGAAACTCCTGATAGCGATATCGACATATTGGTAGAGTACGATGAGAACGCACGTATTTCGCTGCTTACGATATCGCACATGATGGGTGAATTGGAACGGAGCACAGGACGACGCGTGGATTTAATTGAGGAAGGGTGCCTTCTGCCTTTTGCTCAAGAGAGTGCAAACCGAGACAAGCGATTGATATATGAGAGAAGAGGTTAGAGATATAGAAAAGCTATTACAAGATTCGCCCCAAACAGCTTTGGGAAACCATAGTTGTTGACATACCAGCCTTGAAACCTGTTATCGAACAACTGATAGAAGAACAATATAATAATGTTGAACCCTAAAAACAGAATGCCTATGGGCTGAGAATGATATTAAAGGACATATAGGAACTGAAGCGTCCGCTTGAATCTTGTTCTATCGAAATCGCCAAATTTCAAAGAGCAGCAAGAGTAAAGGTAAGGATGCTCACGCTGATAGCGTGGGCTTTTACTCGTTTAGGCTGCAATGGTGTTTGGCGATACCAGATAGAACGTAGACGAAGTAAGAAGTCCACGTTTTCTTTTTGTATCAATTAAAATGATGTTTTATATAAAACCCAACAACAATGAAAAAGAGATTATTAGTGATAATGGCAGCTATGCTGCTAAGTATTTGTGCTTTTGCACAGAATGGTGAAACGCTGAAAGGCGATGTCAACGGTGACGGCAAAGTAGATGTTGAGGACGTAACATCCGTCGTCAATATCATTCTGAGTGGAAAAACCTACGGTTATTTCTATTTCGGTACGACTGGGCCTACTGCGGAAAACTTCACATCGCTGCCTGGAGCGGTGGCCTCCTACACCTCTATTGGCGAAGCTGTTGGTGCGACGGTTTCTGTTGACAATGGTGAAACTCTCTATATGTTGTGTCCAGCCGCTTGGATGAAAAGGAAACACGTGGAGGTTGAAGACGGAGAAGGGAACTCATACGATTTCATAGAGGACACCGATGCAGGGGCCATCTCTGGCTACGTGATTTACAAAACGCAGGCTTTCAACGAAGCGACCGACGCTATATTGAAATTCAATAATAGTTCTGCAGAAACTTATTATTGGTATGTCGGACAGACGGATCCTTCATCGATGAATTCAATAGATCCTATTGTAACTGATACATCTTCGCCTGGTTGGAGGGAAATCGGAAATTCATTGCCAGAATATAGTTCTTCAAATAAATTGTGGAGTGGCGGAAGTGATGATATAAGTATTAATTTAGGATCATTTAATACACATTATTTAGCATTACCAAGTAATTCTATAAGAGTATATTCTGTTGGAACAGATTTAACAAGTGATTCTTATAATCCATCAGGTAATGTTACAATTAATGGTATAACCTATTATATTTATACATCAAAATTGAAACCGAAATATTTTGCATATGACTTATATTAAAAATACATATAATTAAAAATTATGGCAGTAAAACATACAATAAATGGAATAGAATTTACAGATATAAAAACATCCTTTAAATCATTTAAACCATTAGTATATGAAACAACCAAAGATAATACAACAGAAGATTTAAATGAACAATATGGTGTTGGTGGAGATTTACCAAAACTAATAAATGCAGTTGAAATTGACTGGAATGGTGCAAAACCGGGAATTGGTGAAGATGCAACAAATGGTATCACAACAACTGGTGAATTATTATCCAGTATTAAAGGAGTATATTCGCCAATGTTTGCGAATTGAACACTGATTCGCAGAGTTTGGCGAAGTTACTGATTGCCCCTTCAATTCACCACAAACCCTCAGGACATGAGGTCTTGTATATAGGATAAGTCGGAAAGAACCTGCACTTCCTGCACTGAGCCTCATTATCAGCTGGTTACGGCTAATTTTCCTGCACCTAACCTGCACCGGAACCTGCACTTGGCGATGACTGGCGCTTCTTGGGCAAAACGCGGCGGGTTTCAGCCAAAAGGCGGCGGTTTATAATTGTTCCACAGCTTGGAACAAATGTTCCAGGCCGTGGGAACGCTCTTTTGGCGCCGCCAAACGATGGGGATTGAAGCGCCTAACTATAGTGCAGGTTTAGGTGCAGCTTCCTAGTAGACGGGCGTTCGGCAACCGACTGTTTGCCAGTCAGTTAAGCATCAAGTGCAGGAAGTGCAGGATAATTCTGGCTTTACCATACCACTTCGATGTTGTCCGCGAGGGTGATTTGCATAATGGCGGGGACAGCCGGACAGGCGAATTACTTTCCGATGAGCTTGAGCATGGCCTTGGCGTCCTCGTCGCCGTCGGCGGCATCCTTGCGGAGGTCGGCCAGCACCTCGTCGCCACCCTTCTCGTTGCGGACGGCGCGGAGCAGCCACTTCTTGGCCTGAGCCTTGTCGGTGGCCACACCCTTACCCTTGAAGTAGGCCTTGCCCACGGCATATTCGCCGTCGGCATTCTCTTGCTTGGCGGCCTGCATGAACAGTTCGAAAGCCTTCTTGCGGTCCTTCGTCACGCCCTCGCCGTCCTTATAGCACTGGCCTAACTGGAACTGAGCCTTGGCGTGGCCCTGGTTGGCGGCCTTCTCGTACCACTGGAAGGCCAGGCGCTCGTTCTCGCCGGTGCCGTGTCCCTTCTCGTAGCAGCGGCCCAGCCGGTACTGTGCCTTCTTGTGGCCCTTCTCGGCGGCCTGTTTCAACTTGGGGAAGGCTGCCGTGTAGTTCTTGGCGTCGTAGAGCTTCTTACCTTCCTCGTAAAGTTTGTCGGCACTCTGTGCGGTTACCGACAGGCTGACTACTACGGTCAGCAGCATCATTAAGAGTCGTTTCATTTTTTAGGAGTTTAGGAGTTTAGGAGTTTGGGAGTTTAGGCATTAGTGCTTGAGCGCTTTCTTGACGGTCTTCAGCAGCTTGGCGTGCTTCGTTCCGGCTTTGACGGGCACGAGCATCCAGCGGACGGTCCACGTGAGCGACGCACCGGGAGCAAGGGCCGTGTAGGCTCCCTGACTCTCAAGCTCGATGTAGGTCTTGCCGCGGTTGACGTAGACCTGAATCTCGGCCTCGCCGGGGGCTGGCGACTGGGCGTCGAGGTCGTCGAACTGCTTGATGAGCAGCAGACCTCCCCCCGTAGGGGAGGCTAAGTAGGCGAGCCAGCCGTGGCCGTCGGCATTGACCTTGCGGTTCTGGTTGGCCTCGTCGGCGCTGTACCAGACGGCGCCGCCCTCGGCCTTAAAGTCCATCAGTCCGGCGGGTGTGATGGCCTCGACAGGCGCATCGAAGAAGATAAGACCGTCGTCGTTGGGCACGCGCGTAATCTCCCAGGGAGCTACGCTGCGCGTGGCGTCGCCCTCGTTGGTGATGGTGTAGCTGACGGCGATGTGGTCGCCCTCGGCGACGAACGTCTTGCCGATGCTGAACTTCAGACGGTCGTTCACCTGACTGCGAATGACGAGCTTCGAGTCGCTGCGCTCGACGACGCTGTAGGGCCTCTTGTCGTACTCGGGCACGGGCGGCCAGTTCCACTCCTTCTGCGGACTGGTCCAGAAGGTGCTGCCGAACGACTCGGGGAAGCGCGACTGCGAGATGACCTCGCGGTCCTGATGCTTCAGCGACAGGATCTTGCCGCCCCGGCTGATGTCGATGGTCATGGCGATGTCGCCAGTCTTGAGTTGGTACTGGTCGTTGTCGTCGGCAGCCGATGCTGTCAGGGCTAAGCCCGCAAGGAGGGCTGCTGTCAATAAAAGATTTTTCATGATGGGTTTATGTCAATAATGTAGTTCTTCTTGATTGGTGAGTTTCTTCTTGTCGATGGCGCGCCAGCAGTAGACGATGTAAGCGAGGACGAAGGGCACGAGCAGCGACACCCAGAACATGGTGCGCAGGGTGAACTCGCTTGAGCAGGAGTTCTGCAGCGTCAGTGACGACTGCAGGGAGGCCGTCGAGGGGTAGTAGGCGGTGTCGTTCCAGCCGGCGCAGAGCAGCAGGGCGAGCACGACGAGGACGGTGCCGATGCCGGCAGGCCAGATGGACTTGCTATTGGCTGATTGCTTGTTGACGATTTCGGTGTAGACGGCCCAGAGCACCAGCACGACGCCCACGAGCAGCAGGATGAGCAGATACCACATCGTGAGGAAGTTGCCGAGGTATTTGTAAGGCTCCATGTAGACGAGCCCCTCGGCGTTGACGGCGTAGCCGTCCTTGAGCAGCAGGTGGACGAGGTAGGCCACGAAGAGCACGACGAAGGGCACGGCGGCACCGACGAGGCGCACCGAGCCGCGCGAGCGGATGTCCTCGTCGTCGATGTTGTTCATGATGTAGAGTATGCCCAGCACGCGGGCCAGGAAGACCACGGCGAAGCCCAGCACGAGCACCCAGGGGTTGAGCAGGGCGTCGAGGCCGTGGGAGGCGTTGCCCCAGTGGCTGATGACGGGCGTGAGCAATTGCGAATTGTCAACTGCCAATTGTGAATTGACCAGGTTGCCCTTCTCGACGATGAAGTTGGAACCCTCGAAGAACGTGGCCACGGCGCCGCCAAGCAGCAGGGGGCCGACGATGCCGTTGAGCGTCAGGAAGAATTGGAACGTCCGTGGCCCCAACAGGTTTCCTAATTTGTTCTGGAACTCGTAGCTGACGGCCTGGAGCACGAAGGTGAACAGAATGATCATCCACAGCCAGTAGGCTCCGCCGAAGCTCGTGCTGTAGAACAGAGGGAACGAGGCGAAGAAGGCTCCGCCGAAGGTGACCAGCGTGGTAAAGGTGAACTCCCACTTCCGGCCCGTGGAGTTATATATCAGCCGCTGCCCCTCGTCGGTATAGCCGAGCGAGCGGGCTACGGAGTTGGCGCCCTGTACGAAGAGCAGAAACACTAATAATGCACCCAGGAGTGATACAACGAACCACCAGTAGTGCTGCAGGAAACTGTATGTCATGAGATTTTAGATTTACTGATTGTCAATTTACTATTTGGAAGCGTCTGGACCTTTTGCAATCTGCTTGAACATGATGTTGATCTCGACGGCAAGCATCGTGGTGAAGAGGATCAGGAAGAGGAAGAACGTCAGCATGACCGACGACGACTGCAGGTCGCTGACGGCCACCCACGTGGGCAGCATGTCCTGGATGGTCCACGGCTGGCGCCCGAACTCAGCCACGAGCCAGCCGCTCTCGGAGGCCACGTAGGCCAGCGGTACGAGGGCAATGGCGAGCCAGTAGTGCCAGGCGGGCAGACGGGTGATGTCGTAGCCGTCAGCCTCGGTCTCGGGGAGCAGTCCGACGGAAGCCAGCAGTCGTCTGGTGATGACCGAGAGATAGGGAATCTTGTAGGCCAGGATAATCATCAGGGCGAAGAAGACGATGAAGACCACCCCCATGCCGACCATGATGCGGAAGGCCCAGAAGTTGACGGGCACGTAGGGCACCACCTCAGCCTTGTCGCGTATGTAGCCATAGCCGAAGTAGGGCATGTTTTCTTTGAGTGTGGCCAGGTGGGTATCGAGCTGCGCCTCCATGGCGGCCTTTTGCTCAGCGGAAGCCAATTTTTCACTCTTCACTATTACCTTTTCCTTCAACTCGCGGTAGGCGGCCAGGGCGGCGATGGCCTTGCGTCCCCGCTCTATCTTCTCGTCGACAGAGGGCTCACGGTGGCCGTCGGGCATGGTGTAGCCGTTCAGCAGGTCGTTGATGCCGGGCACGTAGCCGTGGGGGTCGTCGGTGGCCATGACCGACAGGGCGTAAGGCAGGTCGAGCTTTAGCGGGGCCGACTCCTCGTTAGCGTAGTCAGGCTGGCGGAAGGGGTTCACCCAGGCTACGGCGGTCAGCCCCTGGTCGGTGCCGCCGTTGTAGAGTGCCTCCATGGCGGCCAGCTTCATGGGCTGCGACTTGGCCACGTCCTGGCCCGACTTGTGGCCCGTGGCAGCCGCTAAGACCGAGGCTACCAGTCCGACGACGGCGCCTATCTTCAGACTCTCAACGGCCATCTTCGTCTCGCGGCGCTTGAGCAGGTACCAGCTGCAGACGCCCACGCAGAAGACGGCGCCGATGATCCAGGCCGAGGTGACGGTGTGGCAGAACTTAGAGACGGCGAAGGGCGAGAGGGCCACCTCCCAGAACGACACCATCTCGTGGCGCATTGTGCCAGGGTTGAACTCGCAGCCCACGGGGCACTGCATCCAGGCGTTGGCCACCAGTATCCACCATGCCGAGATGGTGGCGCCGAGGCCGGTGAGCCACGTCGAGGCGAGGTGGAAGCCCCGCGACACCTTGTTCCAGCCGAAGTACATCACGGCTACGAAGGTCGACTCCATGAAGAAGGCCACGATGCCCTCGATGGCTAACGGAGCACCGAATATGTCGCCCACGAACCACGAGTAGTTCGACCAGTTGGTGCCGAACTCAAACTCGAGGATGATGCCCGTGGCCACACCCATGGCGAAGTTGATGCCGAAAAGGCGCTGCCAGAACTTGGCCGTGTCGCGCCAGAAGGGCTTACCCGTGCGGTAGTAACAGGTCTCAATGATGCCCATGATGACGGCCAGGCCGAGCGTCAGGGGCACGAAGAGCCAGTGGTAGATTGCCGTCAGCGCAAACTGCGCTCTCGACCAGTCGATGGTCCCGGCGTCGATGTTTAGCAATAGGTTTGTCATAATGTTATTGGTTTAGGATTTTAGTCGCCACATAGCCAGCCTCATCGCCCCCTGCGTGCTCCTTGAGGAAGTCGGGGAAGAAGAATACTTTGAGGATGGCGAACATGATAAACAGCTTAATAATGATGATGGCCCACAGCGTGCGGCCCAGTCGCATGTTACGGAATCCGTCGTAGTAGAGGTCGAATGCTCGGTATAGAAACCCTTGTTTGTTCATAGGCAAAAGTATTATTGTCGGCAAAGATACGGAAAAAAGACTTTACTTCCAAACAAAACGCCGAAAAAATGTACTTTCGTCGTAAATTCTGTCTTATAATACGGTTCGCGAGGCGCGTCTTTTGAAATATTTGTGAAAATATTTTGCGGTTTCGAGAGAAATGTATAATTTTGCAGCATGGTAGAACAAGAAATGAAGCGTGAGATGGGCAAATGGCTGATGGACGTGGCCAAATATATGTTCACAGCTTTGCTGATTTCCACTATCTTTGCAGATATGGAGGATCCCGTTGTCATATATTGTGCTGTCATAGCAGCATTTATACTTCTCTTTTGGGGATGGACATTGTTCGGTAGTAGTTTTGACAAAAAAGGTACTAAAAAGAAATAGGAATGAATACATTAATTATCTCAGGGGCATTAGCCCTCTTTGCAACTATCGTTGGCCTTTATTATATGTATCAAGACAAAAGGGAGGAACGAATTCAATAAGATGAAGAAGATAATTATTCCATTGTTGGCGGTAGTGATTCTTGCACTGATAGGTGGACTGGCCTACCTGTTTTTCGACTTGCAAGAGCAGAAGCAAGCCAACGCCGACATGCAGGAGCTGGCAAGGCTCGACAAACAAGAGATGGAGAACGAGTACGAGCGCTTCGCGCTGCAGTACAGTGAGATGAAGACCAAGATCAACAACGACTCCATCATCGAACAACTCACACAGGAGCAGCTGCGCACGCAGCAACTGCTCGAGGAACTGAAGAAGACAAAGGCCGAGGACGCCCGCGAGATTACCCGACTGAAGAAGGAACTGGCCACGGTGCGTGCCGTGCTGCGCGACTACGTCATGCAGATCGACTCGCTGAACCGCCAGAACGAGCAGCTGCGCGCCGAGAATACCCAGGTGAAGAACGAGCTGGCCGAGCGCAACACACAGATAGAAGGCCTGAGCACGGAGAAAGCCTCGCTCTCAGAGAAGGTGGCCATCGCCGCACAGCTTGATGCCACGAACATCCAGCTGACGCCACTGCGCAAGCCCGGCAAGACGGCCAAGAAGATAGTCGACTGCAAGACGATGCAGGCCAGCTTCACCATCACCCGCAACGTCACAGCCGCCAATGGCAACCGCACCGTTTACGTCCGCATACAGAACCCCGGCGGCAACACGCTGGCAGGAGGCGGCACCTTCGCCTACGAGAACCGCAACCTGCAGTACACGATGAAGAAGACGATAGAGTACACCGGCGAGGAGACGCCGCTGACGCTCTACTGGGACGTGTCGCAGATGCTGGAGGCCGGCGACTACCGCGTCAGCATCTTTGTTGACGGTAACATGATAGGTAGCAGAACCTTTAGTTTTAACTAAGATAACCAGATTTATGAACAGAAGTTTTGCTTTAGGCTTATGGCTCTTGGCGCTCGGCTCACTGCCGGCCGGTGCCCAACGGCTGCTGACACTCGACAGCTGCCGGGCCATGGCACTTCGCAACAACAAGCAGCTGAGCATTGCGCGCGTGAAGCAGGACGTCGCAGCCAACCTGCGGCGGTCGGCGCGCACGAAGTACCTGCCGCACATCAGCGCCGTGGGAGGCTACATGCACAACAGCGAGGAGGTGTCGATACTGACCAACGAGCATAAGGAACTGCTCGGCAACCTCGGTACGGGACTCGTACAGGGACCGATGGGGCAGTCGGCACTCCAGAGCGTCAACGACGCCATGGCCCAAGTCGGAGGCCTGCTGGCCAAGATGGGCGTGCCGTTGGAGCAGATACAGACCGTCTCTGAACAGGTGCAGCAGACGATGGGACAGACCACGAGTAACATGGCAGGCCGACTGAACGCCGCCGGACAGAAGGTGGTCGACGCCCTGCGTACCGACACCCGCAACATCTGGGCCGGTTCCGTCATGCTGACACAGCCCCTGTTTATGGGCGGTAGCATCGTGGCCTTGAACCGTCTGGCCGACATCAACGAGCGGATGGCACTGAACAGCGTCGATGCCCGCGAGCAGGCTACCATCTACGCCACCGACAAGGCCTACTGGCAGGTGGTGTCGCTGCGCCATAAGCAGAAACTGGCTCAGGCCTACCTCGACCTGGTGAAGAAGCTCGACGCCAACGTCCACAAGATGATTGACGAGGGCGTGGCCACGCGCAGCGACGGCCTGAGCGTCGACGTCAAGGTGAACGAGGCCGAGATGACGCTGACCAAGGTCAACGACGGTCTGGTGCTCTCGCGCATGCTGCTCTGCCAGACCATCGGCCTGCCCGCCAACGAGCAGATTGTGCTGCCCGAGGAGGAGGCCGAGAGCGTGACAACCGTCGCACTGGCCCCGCAGGTAGACATAGAGCAGGCATGGGCAAACCGTCCCGAACTGCGACAGCTGAGCAACATGACCGACATGTCGCGACAGGTGACCAATATCCTCAAGGCCGGCAACCTGCCGCAGGTGCTGCTCACCGGCGGCTACATAGTGAGCAATCCCAACGGCTTCGACAGTTTCCAGAAGAAGTTCGCCGGCATGTGGAACGTCGGCGTGCTCGTGCGCATACCTATTTGGAACTGGGGCGACGTGATGTATAAGGTTCGCGCGGCTAAAAGCGCTACCACCATGCTTAACCTGGAGCTTGAGGAGGCCAAGGAGAAAATCGAGCTGCAGGCCACGCAGACCGCCTACCAGATGGACGAGGCCAACAAGCGGCTGATCATGGCGAAGACCAGTGTCAAGCAGGCCGACGAGAACCTGCGCACGGCCAACATGGGCTTCAGCGAGGGCGTCATCACTCCCACCACCGTCATGGAGGCCCAGACGGCCTGGCTGCAGGCGAAGTCGCAGCAGATTGACGCCGAGATTGACGTCAGACTCTCGCAGGTCAACATGCGCAAGGTGATGGGTACCCTCTCGGCAGAGTAATAAACAGAAAATAGTAAATCCGTAAATCGAAATAAAATTATGTCAGCAGCAAAGCAACAGCATAACAACATCCTGCTCGCCATCTTCGGCTTTGTGGCAGTGGTGGTCATCGTAGCCTTGATAGGCATCTTCACACTGGGGCGCGACCCCGAGGTGATGCAGGGGCAGGTTGAAGTCAGCGAGTACCGCGTGTCGAGCAAGGTGCCCGGCCGCATACTCGAAATACGCGTCAAGGAGGGCGACTTCGTCAAGGCGGGCGACACGCTGGCCATCATCGACGCCCCCGAGGTGCGCGCCAAGATGGAGCAGGCACGCAGTGCCGAGGACGCCGCTTCGGCCCTCGAGCTGAAGGCGCGCAACGGTGCTCAGAAGGAGCAGATACAGGGCGCCTACCAGGTGTACCAGCAGGCCAAGGCCGGACTTGAGATTGCCGAGAAGTCGTACGGCCGCGTGCAGCGACTCTTCGACGAGGGCGTCATGTCGGCCCAGAAACGCGACGAGGCCTACGCCCAGTACAAGGCCATGGAGGCCCAGTGTAAGGCCGCCAAGAGCCAGTACGACATGGCCGTCAACGGTGCCCGCCAAGAGGACAAGCTGGCGGCTCAGGCCCAGGTGGGCCGTGCCCGTGGTGCCGTGCAGGAGGTGCGCTCATACATCAGCGAGACCGTTCAGACGGCCCAGATGGATGGCGAGGTGAGCACCATCTACCCCAAGGTGGGCGAGCTGGTGGGCACGGGCAGTCCCATCATGACCATTTCGATGATGGACGATCTCTGGGGCACCTTCAACGTGCGCGAGGACCAGCTGAACGGCATGAAGGTGGGCACGGAGTTCTCTGCTTTTGTCCCGGCCTTCAACAAGGATATCAAGATGAAGGTCTACTACATGAAGGACCAGGGCTCCTACGCCGTATGGAAGGCCACGAAGGCCAACGGCCAGTACGACCTGAAGACGTTCGAGGTGAAGGCCCGTCCGCTGGAGAAGATTGACGGGCTGCGTCCCGGCATGAGCCTGGTGGTGAAGTAAGAAAAAATAAGTAATAAGTAAGAAGTAATAAGTAATAAGTAATAAGTAAGAAGACGTGGGTTACCTTGGTAGCATATTAGCCGTCACGAATCGCGAGATGAGGACGCTCTGGAAGAACCCCATCTATGGCTTCTGCATGGTGGTGTTCCCCATTCTCGTGGTGGTGTTCTTCACCTCACTGATGGACGCCGGCGTACCCGAGCAGCTGCCCATCGGCGTGGTTGACGCCGACAATACGTCGACCACGCGAACGCTGGTGCGCCGCCTTGACGCCTTCCAGTCGACAGCCGTCGTGGCGACTTACCCCACCGTGGCCGAGGCCCGCAAGGCCATTCAGCGCAACGAGATCTACGGTTTCCTTTACTACCCCAAAGGCACCACCGAGAAGCTGCTGGCCGGTCGGCAGCCCACCGTCTCATACTACTACAGCATGGCAGCAAAGATGCCAGGCTCGATGACGATGAAGGACCTGAAGGTCATTGCCACGCTCGGCACGGCCGCCGTCGGACAGGCCACGCTGCGGGCCAAGGGCGCTACCGACCAACAGGTGCAGACGGTGCTGCAGCCCATCACCGTCGACCTGCACATGGTGGCCAACCCGTGGTCGAACTACAACGTCTATCTTTCCACGGTCTTCGTTCCGGGCATTATCATGCTCTTCATCTTCCTCATCACCGCCTACAGTATTGGTACCGAGCTGAAGTTCAAGCGCTCGAAGGAGTGGCTGGCCACGGCCGACGGCAATATTCTCGTGGCCATTCTGGGCAAGTTCCTGCCCCAGACACTCATCTGGCTCGCCATCTTCTTCGGCTATGAGTATTACATCTACGGCGTGCTTCACCTGCCCTATGAGGGTGGGGCGTGGTCAGTCATCCGGCTGGGACTCTTAGCCGTGCTCAGCTCGCAGGGCTTTGGCATCTTCGTCTTCGGACTGATGCCCTCGCTGCGCATGTCGATGAGTGTGTGCTCGCTCTGGGCCGTGCTCTCGCTGTCGATGGCCGGCTCGGCATTCCCCATCATGGCTATGGACGGGCCGCTGCAGTCGCTGTCGTGGCTGTTCCCGCTGCGCCACTACTTCATGATCTACCAGATAACGGTGTTCAACGGCTTCCCCCTGCTCGAGGCGTGGTTCCACTTCGCCGCGCTGGCAGCTTTCCTGCTGCTGCCCTGGCTGGTCATTGGCAAGATTAAAAACGCAATGCTGAATTATGTCTATATTCCGTAACATAGCCGATGCCATCAGCGACGCCGCCTACATCTGGCGGTACGAAATGCGGCAGAGCCTCCGCGACGAGGGTGTGCTCATCTTCTTTATCATCGTGCCGCTGGCCTATCCGCTGCTCTACTCATGGATATATAATAATGAGGTGGTGCACGAGGTGCCCGTGGTCGTCGTCGACGACAGCCACTCAGCACTCTCGCGGCAGTTCATCCGCATGTGCGACGCCTCGCCCGACGTCCGCATACTCTGTCATGCTGCCGACATGGACGAGGCGCAGTCGCTCGTCAGCCGTCAGCTGGCAAAGGGCATCTACCATATTCCCGCTGAGTTCGACCGCAACATCAGCCGCATGGAGCAGACCACCATCGGCGTCTATTGCGACATGAGCCTCATGCTTACCTACCAGGCCGTCTACCAGACCTCCGTGGCCGTCACCCAGACCATGGGGGCTGCCATCAGGACGAAACTGTCGCAGCCGCCGACGCGGCGCGAGGCTCAGATCGGCGTGCGCCCGATGATCGTCGACGAGGTGCCGCTCTTCAATCCCTCCGGCGGCTACGGCTCGTCGATACTGCCCGCCGTGCTCATGCTCATCCTGCAGCAGACGCTCGTGCTCGGCATCGGCATGTCGGCAGGCACGGCCCGCGAGAACAACCGCTACCACGAGCTCATACCCATCGACCGCCACTACCAAGGCACGCTGCGCATTGTCGGCGGCAAGTTCCTCTGCTATTTCATGATCTACGCCGTCATGGGCGCCTACCTCACGCTGGCCGTGCCGAAGATGTTCTCGTTCCCGCAGCTGGCCCACTGGCAAGACCTGCTCTGCCTGATGCTGCCCTACGTGCTGGCCTGCATCTTCTTCGGCATGATTGTGTCGTGTATCATCCGCTACCGCGAGAACGTCATGCTGCTCATCGTCTTCGTCTCGGTGCCGCTGCTCTTCCTCACGGGCATCAGTTGGCCGCAGTCCAACATACCGTCCTTCTGGCAGAGCATCTCGTGGCTGTTCCCCTCGACCTTCGGCGTGCGTGCCTACGTCAGGCTGAACACCATGGGTGCCACCTTGGCCGACGTCAACCGTGAGTACCTCGTGCTCTGGGGCCAGACGCTCTTCTACTTCTTCATGGCTTGCATCGTCTACCGCCACCAGATTGTGCTCTCGCGCAATAATGCCATCGACCGCATCGAGCGAATGGGTCGCAAGCTGGAGGTACAGGAGCAAATCAAGAAGCGGCTGAAGAAGGCGTAGCTCAGCGGCAGCGCTATGACAACTACGAATTACACGAATTATACGAAGTCAAACCCGATATTCGTATAATTCGTGTAATTTGTAGTCAAGACTTGCTGTTGCGCAGCTCACTTGTTCATGCCAACAATCTTTGTCTTGGGAAGTTCCGCGTTGCGGCGTTTGACCACGGTGACGACGGCCTGGGCCATGTTCAGATAGGCCAGGCCGGTGACGGTCTCGCTGGTGAGCGCGGCCGGCGTGCCCTCGTCGCCACTGTCGCAGATACTCTGCACGAGCGGAATCTGTGCCAGCAGCGGCACCTGCATCTCCTCGGCCAGCTGCTTGCAGCCCTCGCGACCGAAGATATAGTAGCGGTTTGCAGGCAGTTCGGCCGGCGTAAACCACGCCATGTTCTCTATCAGGCCTAAGATGGGCACGTTCACCTTCTCGTTGCGGTACATGTCGATACCCTTGCGGGCGTCGGCCAGTGCCACCTGCTGAGGCGTCGACACGATGACGGCACCGGTGATGGCGAGCGTCTGCAGCAGCGTCAGGTGGATGTCGCTCGTGCCCGGCGGTGTGTCGAGTATGAAGTAGTCGAGCTCGCCCCAGTCAGCGTCGGCTATAAGCTGCTTCAGTGCGCTGGTGGCCATGCCGCCGCGCCAGAGCGTTGCCGTTGTCGGCGAGACGAAGAAGCCTATCGAGAGCATCTTGATGCCGTACTTCTCGATGGGGCAGATGAGGTCGCGCCCGTCCTTCTTCACGGCGTAGGGTCGGGCGTCCTCGCAGCCCAGCATCTTGGGTACAGACGGTCCGAAGATGTCGCAGTCGAGCAGACCCACGCTGTAGCCTAAGCGGGCCAGCGAGATGGCCAGGTTGACGGCGACGGTCGACTTGCCCACGCCGCCCTTGCCTGAGCTGACGGCGATGATGTTCTTCACGCCGGGCAGCATCTGGCCCACCTCGGGGCGCGGCTTCGACTTGAACTCCGTCACGATGCTGACCTCGACGTCCTGTCCGCAGTGATACTTGATGGCAGCCTCGGCGGCCTTGACGGTCGACTTCAGGAATGGGTCGGTGTCGCGCGGGAACTCCAGCACGACCGTCACCTTATTGTTAGCGCTGTCGATAGCGGGTTGGTCGGCCACCATGCCGCTCTCTACCAGATTCTTCTTCGTGCCGGCGTACGTCACCGTAGCCAGCGCGTCCATAATGAGTTTAGGATAAAGGCTCATTTTCTATTTACGATTTACGATTTACGATTTTCTATTTTCGATTGACGATTTTTACTTCTTGCTTCTCACTTACGGCATTTCCAGCACCTGTGGCATCTTCTGCCACTGCTTGTCGAGGGCGTACATCGGCTTGCAGCCCTTGGGGATGTAGAACTTACAGGCGCCGAGGACGACGTCCTTGAACACCGACTTCACAATCTTCGGCGGCTGAGGCGAGTTGAGCTTTACCTCGCGCAGCGAGACGCACTTCTCGAAGGCACCGCCGCCGATGCTCCTCAGACTCACCGGCAGATCGACCGTGGCCAGCGAACTGCACTCGCTGAAGGCGTCGCTGCCAATCTCCTTGACAGCGGCGGGAATGACGATAGCCTTCAGCATGGCGCACTTGGCGAAGGCGTCGCTGCCGATGCTCGTCAGCGTGATGGGCAGCGTCACGTCGCTCAGCGAGGCGCACTCCTCGAAGGCCTTGCTGCCTATCTTCTTCACCGACACCGGCAGGCCGATGCTGCGCAGGCTGCGGCAGTGGCGGAAGGTCTCGCTCTCGATGGTCTCAATGAAGCCCTTTATCTCGACGCTGTCGAGCCCGGTGCACTCCTCGAAGGCGCTGTTGCCGATCTTCTTGACGTTGCCGGGAATGAAAATCTGCTTCAGGTTCAGACAGCCCTCGAAGGTCGAGTTGCCGATCTCCTTGAGCGACGTGGGCAGCTCTATCTCAGCCAGGTTGCGGCAACCGTGGAAGGCGTCGTTGTCAATCTCCTTCACGCTCTCAGGCAGCGTCACGTGCTGCAGCGAGACGCAGTCCTCGAAGGTCGAGTTGCCAATCTCGTCGAGCGAGCCGGCCAGGCTGACGCTCTCCAGTGCACTGCACTTCTGGAAAGCACCGTTGCCGAGGTCGGTCAGTCCCTCGACGTCAATCTTCTTCAGTGCGCTGCACTCCTCGAAGGCGTTCGAGCCAATCTTATTGACACTGCCCAGCTCGATGGTCGTCAGGCGCGAGCACTGCTCGAAAGCCGAGTTGCCTATCAGCTTCAGCTCGTCGCTTAGCGCGATGGTCTCCAGGCTCTTACAGTTGCGGAAGGCGTTATTCCCGATGCTCGTCACGCTCTCGGGCATCGTTATCTCGGCCAGACTCTCGCAGTCCATGAACGTGGCGGCGCCGATAGCCGTCACGTTGTTACCCATGAAGACAACCTTCGTCAGGGCCTTGCAGCCGGTGAAGACGTTGTTCTCAAGCTCAACCAGGTTCTTGGGCAGTTCAATGCTCTCAATGGCACTCTGCTCGAAGGCGTCGTGCTCTATCTTCGTCAGCGCCTCCGGCAGTACAATGGCCTTCAGACTCGTGCAGTCGCTGAAGGCGTTCGAGCCGATGTTCACCACGCCCGCCGGAATGTGTACCTCGCAGAGCGACTCGCAGTTGTCAAAGCAGTTGTCGCCGATGGTCACGGTGGCGTCGGGCAGGATGGCCTTCTGCAGGCTCTTGGCACCAGAGAAGAGACCGCTGGGCAGCACGCCCGTCTCGGTCTTCATGCCGGCCTTGCCCTCGGTGATGACGGCCTCGCTCAGGTCAATCATCGTCACCAGTTTCTCGTCGGCCACCTTCTTGTTAGTCTTCGTGCGCGTCACAATCTGGCTCAACAGCTTCAGGTCGGCACCGTTCAGCGGTCCCGTCACCTTCAGTTCGGCCACCTTGAAGCGCACGCTGTCAGGCAGTTGTGCGGCCAGCGTGCCGACCGAGTCGACGCTGACGTTCATCGTCTGTGCCGTAGCCCAGAGGGGCATCAGGGCAACAATCATTGTTAGTAGCTTTTTCATAACTATCGTTCCTTTCTTATTTGTTTTTTTCAAGAGAGCTGCGCTTCGAGCGGTGGTACGAGCGGTAGTCGTCGAGCTCAATCTCCACGTCGGGCTCGGCCAGGACGGTGGCGTGGGGCAGGTGCCAGCGCATGTACTTGATGTTCAGTCCGCGCGCTATCCACATCTGCTCGTAGTAGGTCTGAACCGAGAGCGTCGCCGGCTCTACATTCTCGGCCGACAGCGGGTCGTGGTAGAGGTCGGTGGTCCGGAAGTCCACCGGCAGCTGGTTCTTCTCGGCCATCAGGGTCGTATAGGTGAACAGGAAGTTCGAGTCGGTCTTCAGGTGCAGCAGGCCCCCGTCGGTCAGGAATCGGCGGTAGCGCTCCATGAACCACGTCGACGTGAGCCGTTTCCTCGGGTTCTTCATCTGCGGGTCGCTGAACGTCAGCCAGATTTCCTGCACCTCGTCGGCACTGAAGAAGCGGTCGATGATTTCGATGTTCGTCCTGAGGAAGGCCACGTTCCGCAGCCCTTCGTTCAGGGCCTGCGTGGCTCCCGTCCACATGCGCGCCCCCTTGATGTCGACGCCGATGAAGTTCTTCCCGGGGTAGTTGCGGGCCAGTTCCACGGTGTACTCACCCTTGCCGCAGCCCAGCTCCAGCACGATCGGGTTGTCGTTGCCGAAGTACTGCTCGCGCCAGCGCCCCTGCATCGTGAAGGGGTGCTCGTCGTAGGTAGAGTAGGGGAACTGGAACACGTTCCCGTAGGTTTCCATATCTGCAAACTTTGCTAACTTTCCTTTTCCCATAACGCCTGCAAAGGTAAGCATTTCTTTTGTAATTAGCAAATCTGTAGCGGAAATATTCGCTCGAAGCCTGAATTAGAACCACTGAAAACCTGCACTTCCTGCACTGACCCCTGTCTATGAGCGAGTTATGAGCCGACGGCAGCTGTTTTTCCTGCACTTGTTCCGCTATTTTCCTGCACTGGTCTTTATGGTTTTCCGTAGGCGGCGCGGCTTTCAGAAAGCAGTCCGTAAATATTTTTCAAAAAGTCAGTCAGCCTCTTTCATGGCGTGACTGCCGGATTTTCAAGCCATGAAAAACTGATTGTCAAGCCTCGAAGCGATGCTGACTGCCCTGCTTTGTCCCGCGGCGGGGCGCGCCGTCTGGCGGAAGTGCAGGTTCTTCGGGCTGTTCAGTGCAGGTTCTTCAGGCTGTCCAGTGCAGGTTCTTGAGGCGTTTTAGCCTCGTAACCGCCTGATAGTCAGTAGTCAGTGCAGGAAATGCAGGTTTTACGTCTGCTAAAGTAATAAACAATGGGCTGACTCCTCGAAGGAATCAGCCCATTGTTATAGATAATGTGGCACCATTATGGTGCAGGGTAAGCCTTACTCGATGACGACGGTGGTCCAGCCGTGCTTGTCCTCAAGCTCGCCGTACTGGATGCCGCGCAGCGTGTCGAACAGCTTCTTTGAGATGGGGCCGGGCTTGTCGCCGAAAGAGTAGCGCTTGCCCGTGTCGATGTCGTCGATGTAGCTGATGGGCGAGATGACGGCCGCCGTGCCGCAGGCTCCGGCCTCCTCGAAGGTCTCGAGCTCCTCCTCGGGGATGGGGCGGCGCTCCACCTTCAGACCTAAGTCCTCGGCCACCTGCATCAGGCTCTTGTTGGTGATTGAGGGCAGGATGCTGGTCGACTTCGGCGTGATGTAAGTGTTGTTCTTGATGCCGAAGAAGTTGGCGGCACCACACTCGTCAATGTACTTCTTCTCCTTGGCGTCGAGGTAGAACTCGCAGGCGTAGCCCTTCTCGTGGGCCAGGTTATTGGCAAAGAGCGAAGCGGCGTAGTTGCCGCCCACCTTATATTTACCCGTGCCGAGGGGGGCCGAGCGGTCGTAGTCGCGGATGATGACGTAGGGGTTGGCAGCGAAGCCGCCCTTGAAGTAAGGGCCTACGGGTGTGACGAAGATCAGGAAGCA
Source organism: uncultured Prevotellaceae bacterium (assembly GCA_946617675.1). Lineage (GTDB taxonomy): Bacteria > Bacteroidota > Bacteroidia > Bacteroidales > Bacteroidaceae > Prevotella. The sequence goes on from CAMOKH010000103.1 coordinate 45,192, forward strand.
GTACTCCTTGGCGGGGTGTACGCCTACCTGGGCTGAGGTGCCGATGAGCAGCGGGCGGATGTAGAGCGTGGCGCCCGACTCGTAGGTGGGAATCCACTCCTGGTTGAGGCGCACCACCTTCTTCACCATCTCGGTGAACAGCTCTGTCGAGACCTCGGGCATCATGATGCCGCGGCAGGTGGACTGCAGTCGGGCGGCGTTCTCGTCGACGCGGAAGATGCGCACCTTGCCGTCCTTGCAGCGGTAGGCCTTCAGTCCCTCGAAGGCCTCCTGGCCGTAGTGCAGGCAGGTGGCTGCCATGTGCAGGTTCAGATACTCGTCGGAGCAGACTTCAATCTCGCCCCACTTGCCGTCGCGATAGTAGCAACGTACGTTGTAGTCGGTTTTCATGTAACCGAAGGACAAATTTGCCCAGTCTAAGTTTTTCATTATCGTTGTGATTAGTGTTTACTGTTCTACTATTCTACTGTTCTACTTCCAGATGGTTCGTTTTGTACAACTGGTAAAGGCACCATGCAATAATGCAAAGCCCGATAGCTCCTAATGTGTAAAGTAAATTTAGAAATGCCATGTCATCAGTATTTTTTTATTCCTAAATAATATAACAATGCGCCCGCTGTAGTGAGGATAGCTGCAACTACGCTCCCAACGAAAATCAGGTTCTCCTGGGATATACCCATGTCCATGATGGCGCCTAAGATGATGCCTGCAAAGACGAGTTTAGCTATGTCAAGCACAAACTTACTGGCTTCTTTATAAGCCTCTTTTGCTTCAGCATCAGTTATTCGTTCCCGTCGTTTCTTCTGATTCATAGCGCAAAAGTAAGTATATTTGTCGAAACCTGCAAATTTTCGGCCAAAAAGTTACTCCTCGGCCAGTATTTTCTTGATTTCCTCGTCGGTCTTGGTCAGTTTGTCGCGGCAGAGCTTGATGAGCTGCTGGGCGCGGCGGAGCTGGTCGGTCAGCTGGTCGATGTCGAGTTCGTCGTTCTCCATGCGGCGGACGATGGTCTGCAGCTCCTGGTAGGCCTGCTCGTATTTCAGTTCTTCTTTCATATTACTGTTGATTTGATGGTTCCTTTTGCTAATCGGGTCTCGACGACGTCGCCGGGGCTGAGGGTGGCGGCATCGCTGACGGCATGGCCGTCCTTGAGGGTGATGCTGTAGCCGCGTTGCAGCAGCAGCCGGGGGTCGAGCATCTTCAGCTTCTCGGCAGCGAGCTCCAGGCGGTGCTGCTCGGCGGTCAGTCGGCGGCTGGCGGCGAGGGGCAGGCGCGGGGCCAGAGCGTCGAGCCGCAGCTGTTGGCTGGCGGTGTGTTGCAGCATCAGGCTGGTGAGGCGCTGGAAGAGCTGTCCGAGCTGTGCGTCCTGACGGGTGCGCACCACTGAGAACAGCCTGGGAATGGCGGCCTGCAGGATTGAGAATTGCGAATTGAGCGTGGTCAGCTTCTGGCGGGCGAAGCTGACGATGAGCTGCTGGGCGTCGTTAAGGCTGTCGAGCACGGTCTGAGCGTGGTCGATGAGGAAGGCGGCAGCGGCCGTTGGTGTCTTCACGCGGGTGTGAGAAACCATGTCGAGTATCGACTCGTCGCGGTCGTGGCCGATGCCGGTGATGACGGGCAGCGGGAAGTTGGCCACGTTCTCGGCCAGGGCCAGCGTGTCGAAGCCTGAAAGGTCGGCGGTGGCGCCGCCGCCGCGGATGATGACGACGCAGTCGAAGGGGTCGCCCGACGGAGAACCGACGGGCACGGTGGTTTCATAGACGCGGTTGAGGGCGGCGATGATGCTCTGCTCCACCTGTTCGCCCTGCATCGTGGCGGTGAAGAGCTGCGTTCGGAAGGCGAAGGGCGAGTCGGCCAGCTGGTTGCAGAAGTCGCCGTAGCCGGCAGCCGTCTGACTGCTGATGACGGCGATGTTGAGGCAGAAGCGGGGCAGTAGCAGTTCGCGTTGCAGGTCGAAGATGCCTTCAGCCTTGAGCTGGCGGATAATCTCCTGACGTCGGCGGTCCTGGTCGCCCAGGGTGTAGTTGGGGTCGATGTCGGTCACGATCCACGAGAAGCCGTAAGCCTCGTGGAACTGGGGGTAGACCCTCAGCAGCACCTTCATGCCGGCCTGCAGCCGTTGGCCGGTGGTACGTTCGAAGTAGGGCCGTATCATCATCCACTTCGAGGCCCAGCACTTCGCCGAGGCGCGGGCTACCGGCGTGGCGGCGCGGTCGTCGCGCTGAATGAGCTCCATGTAGCAGTGTCCGCGGCTCTCGCGGCACTCCGACAGTTCGGCCTCTACCCAGTATTCACCGGGCATGTCAGTCTCTATCAGCTCGCGTACGAGCCCGTTCAGCTCCAGCAGGGTCAGTCTCTCGTCACTCATCACTCATCACTTCTCACTTTCCAGTTTCCCTATCATGTAAGCCCGCCAGAAGTCAGGCTTTCCGAAACCGTAGATGTTGTTTGGCGCCTGATAGTTGTTAGAGGTCTTGCGGACGAGGCTGATGATGTCGATGGCACTCAGGCTGGGAAGACCTTGCCACAGACAGGCCACCAGACCGCAGACGACGGGCGTAGAGAACGACGTGCCCATGTCGCGGACCACGGCTCCACGTCCCGAGATGAGGGTCGCCGGCGAGCCGATGGCCATGACGTCGGGCTTCACGCGGCCGTCCTGTGAGGGTCCTACCGACGAGAATGGCGCGTTCACGCCGTGGGTGTTCAGTGCCCCGACGGTGAGCATCTCATGGGCGTCGGCCGGTACGCATATCTTCTTCCACGGTCCCATGCCCGTGTTGCCGGCCGAGTTGACGAGGATGATGCCCTTCGAGGCCAGCATCGATGCCGTCCGCGATATGAGCCTCGTCTGTCCGTCGAGGTCGCGCAGTTCGAGGCTGCGGTGTGGCGGGTCGTAGTCGTTGTAGCCCAGACTGCTGTTGATGACGTCGACACCGGCAGAGTCGGCAAATTCGGCTGCCATCGTCCAGTAGTCCTCCTCTACGGGCTGCTCCGTCAGCTGGTCTTCGCAGCGCAGCAGCCAGTAGTGGGCTTCGGGAGCCGTGCCAACGAGCACCTCGGGGGCGTAGGCTGCCATAGCCGATAGCACCCGCGTCCCGTGGTCGGCACCGTTGTAGATTTCCTCCTCGGCGGTGGCGTAGTGGGGCATCAGCGGGTTGTGCCAGACGAAGTCGCGCGTGCCCTCGACGCGCAGGTTGCTGAAGGCCGGAATACGGTTGACGTTCTGGAATCCGCCGTCGAAGATGGCGATGGTCATGCCCCGCCCGCGCAGCCGGATGTTGTGCAGCCGTTGGCCGTTAAGGTATTCTATCTGCTCCTTGCCGTGACCGTAGTATTCGCTCTTGACGGAGTCCCAGGGGTTGTAGTGGTCGTTGACGTTCCAGCGCGGGCGCTCCTTCTCGACCGAGTCAGGCGACACCCACACCAGCTCGGCCTTGCTGACGAAGGGCAGCAGGCGCAGCTGCTCCACGGCGAGCGAGTCGGCGGTGCGTGCCACGACGGTGTTGTTCCATCGGCTCTGTCCGACGATGCTGATGCCCTTTATGGCACGGATGGCCTTCAGGTAGCGCGGCGTGACGGGCAGGTCGGTCGAGTCGAGGGCCAGTCCCTGGCGGCGCCGACGCTCTACTGACTTCTGCGACAGCCATCGGGTGGGGTGGTCGAGTCGGTAGGGCGAGTCGTGCTTGTCGGTCAGCGTGAGACGATACATGAATTGCTTGCCTCCAGGATATCTCTTCTTGGCGGCGGCATGGCCGGAAATGGCCCATGCGATGACAAAAACGAGGGTAAAGACGCGTATCACAGTGCAAAGGTAAGAATTATTTTTGTAAAATTTGGCGGAATGGGGAAAAAAATGTAATTTTGCAGTCCAGAAGTATGGATAATATGAAAGCAACCCTCGAACTGGGCACCAAGCCCGTGGGCCGTCTGCTGTGGCAATACGCCCTGCCGGCCATCGTGGCCATGACCGCTTCGAGTCTGTATAACATCATCGACCGTGCGATGATCGGCCAGGTCGTCGGACCCGAGGCCATTGCCGGTCTGGGTATCACGTTCCCGCTGATGAACCTCAGCGCCGCCTTCGGGGCGGCGGTCGGTGTGGGAGCGTCGACATGCATCAGCGTGAAGTTAGGCCAGCGCGACTACGAGACGGCCGAGCGCCTGCTGGGCAACACGGTGACGCTGAACCTCATCGTGGGGTTCCTCTTCATGGTGGTCTGCCTGGTGTTCATCAACCCCATCCTGCGGTTCTTCGGAGCCTCCGATGCTACGCTGCCCTACGCCCGCGAGTTCATGACGGTCATCCTGCTTGGCAACATGATTACCCACATGTACTTCGGCATGAACGCCGTGCTACGTGCTGCCGGCAAGCCTCGCCACGCCATGTATGCCACGCTGTTCACCGTGGGCATGAACATCCTGCTGGTCGTCGCCTTCGTCTGGTGGTTCCGCTGGGGCATCCGCGGGGCGGCACTGGCCACCGTCACCTCGCAGACACTGGCCCTCGGCTGGCAGTTGTGGATATTCTCTGACCAGCGCGAACTGCTCCACCTGAAGCGGGGCATCTACCGGCTCAGGTCGCAGCTCGTGAAGAACATCATTGCCATCGGCATCTCACCCTTCCTGATGAACGTCACGTCGTGCGTCATCGTCATCTTCATGAACAACCAGTTCGTGCGCTACGGCGGCGACATGGCCGTCGGCGCCTACTCGATAGCCAACTCGATGGCGATGGTGTTCTTCATGTTCGTCATGGGCGTCACTCAGGGCATGCAGCCCATCGTGGGCTATAACTACGGGGCTGAGAAGTACGACCGCATGCTGCGCTGCCTCTGGCTGGCCATCGCCGTGGCTACCTCCATCCTTCTGGTGGGCTGGGCCCTGGCCATGCTCTTCCCCTGGCAGCTGGCCCGCATCTTCACCACCGACCCGACGCTGCTCGAGATGTCGGCGCGCGGCATCCGCCTCGACATGCTGGTGTTCCCCATCATTGCGTCGCAGGCCGTCATCACCAACTTCTTCCAGTGCATCGGCAAGGTGCGCATCAGCATCTTCCTCTCGCTGACGCGCCAGCTGCTCATGCTCCTGCCGCTGGCCTACCTGATGCCCCTGTGGTGGCAGCTCGACGGCGTGTGGTACTCGATGCCGGCCAGCGACTTCGGCTCGTTTGCCATGACGTGGCCGCTGTTGTTGTGGTATCTCAAGAAACTTAAATCCTATGGACAGTAAACATATCATCATCAACGTGGGCCGCCAGGTGTGTGCAGGCGGCCTGGAGATAGGCCGGCAGCTGGCTGACGAGTTTCAGGCCAAGTACTACGACCGCGAGCTGCTCAACCTGGCCGCCCGCGAGAGTGGCTTCTCTGAGGAGTTCCTCAAGCGCAGCGACGAGCGCAAGGGCTTCTTCCGGACGTTCCTCCACCTGCCGGGTGCCAACAGTCTCGGCGGCGACAATTACTTCCAGAACAAGTTTACACAGGAGAGCCTGTTCAAGTTCCAGAGCGACGCCATCATCAAGGCCGCCCGCGAGTCGTCGTGCGTCTTCGTGGGCCGCTGCGCCGACTATGTGCTGCGCGACTTCCCTAACGTGGTCAACATCTTCATCACGGCGTCTATCGAGGCCCGCGCTGCTCTCTTTATGCACGAGAAGGGCGTCAGCCACGACGAGGCCGTCAGGCGTATTGAGCACATCGAGAGCCAGCGCGCCTCATACTATAATTACTATACGGGCAAGAAGTGGGGCCACGCCGCCAGCTACGACCTCTGCGTAGACAGCAGCCTGCTCGGAACCGACGAGACGGCACGCCTTATTGCCGAATTTATTCATAAGCGCTTCAAACTATGAAGAAAATAGGCATTCTGAGCGACACCCACTCGTTCTGGGACGATAAGTACCTGCATTACTTCGAGCCCTGCGACGAGATATGGCACGCCGGAGACATCGGCTCGGTGGAGGTGGCCGAGCGCCTGGCTGCATTCCGACCGCTGCGCGCCGTCTGCGGCAACTGCGACGGCGGCGACCTGCGGCTGATGTATCCTGAGCTCAACCGCTTTAAGTGCGAGGATGTCGACGTGCTCATCAAGCACATCGGCGGCTATCCCGGCAACTACGACGCCTCTGTCCGCTCGACGCTCTATGCCAACCCGCCGCAGCTCTTCATTGCCGGCCACTCGCATATCCTGAAGGTGAAGTACGACCGCACGCTCGGTCTGCTGCACATCAACCCGGGCGCAGCCGGACAGCAGGGGTGGCACAAGGAGCGTACGCTGGTTCGTCTGACCATTGACGGAAAAGAGTTCAAGGATTGTGAAATAATAACTTTAGGTAGTCATGTATAGATATACGGTCATGTTCTTGTCGACGGCCATTGTCTACGTCGTAGTCTTATTGTTGCTCGACATGGTGTTTGGCAAACCCCTTGCCTGGGCAGAGTATTTGTTTGGTGGTGTCGTGTTTGGCGCTTTCATGACCGGTATTCAGATTTATAAGGAAAGAAACAAAAAATGATAAATATGAAACGTACAATCGTAATTACTGGTGGCGCAGGCTTCATTGGGAGTCATGTAGTGCGCCTGTTCGTGAACAAGTATCCTGAGTATCACATCATCAACCTCGACAAGTTGACCTACGCCGGCAACCTGGCTAACCTGAAGGACGTCGAGGACAAGCCCAACTATGAGTTTGTGAAGATGGACATCTGCGATTTCGACGCCTTCTATAAGCTGATGCAGGAAAAGAAGGTCGATGGCATCATCCATCTGGCTGCCGAGAGCCATGTGGACCGCTCTATCAAAGACCCCTTCACCTTCGCGCAGACCAACGTGATGGGCACACTCTCGCTGCTGCAGGCCGCCAAGCTCTATTGGGAGAGCCTGCCTGAGAAGTACGAGGGCAAGCGCTTCTACCACATCTCAACCGACGAGGTCTACGGGGCTTTGGAGCTGACCCATCCTGAAGGCATCGAGCCACCGTTCACGACGACGGCTTCTTCTGCCGAGCACCATCTGGCCTACGGCGACAAGTTCTTCCTGGAGACCACGAAGTATAATCCGCACTCGCCTTATAGCGCCTCGAAAGCCAGCAGCGACCACTTTGTACGTGCCTTCCACGACACGTACGGCATGCCCGTCGTCGTGACCAACTGCTCAAACAACTACGGCCCCTATCAGTTCCCTGAGAAGCTGATACCGCTGTTCATCAATAACATCCGTCACCGCAAGCCGCTGCCCGTCTATGGTAAGGGTGAGAACGTGCGCGACTGGCTTTTCGTCGAGGACCACGCACGGGCCATCGACCTCATCTTCCATGAGGGCAAGATTGCCGAGACCTACAACATCGGCGGTTTTAACGAGTGGAAGAACATTGACATCATCAAGGTAGTCATCAAGACCGTTGATCGTCTGCTGGGTCGTAAGGAAGGCGAGGATATGGACTTGATTACCTTCGTTACCGACCGTGCCGGCCACGATTTGCGTTATGCCATTGACTCAAGCAAACTCCAAAAAGAGCTTGGCTGGGAACCCTCATTGCAGTTCGAGGAGGGCATCGAGCGCACCGTCCGCTGGTATCTCGACAATCAGGAGTGGCTCGACAACGTCACCTCAGGCGACTACCAGAAGTATTACGAAAAGATGTACGGATAAAGCCCACCCAAGCCCTCCCTAAGGGAGGGATGTTTAGATAGATGTATGGACGAAAAGAAAATGAAGTGGCAAACTGCTGACGCCTTAGCCTATACTGCTGTAGAGAATAATGCGGTAAAGAACCGTAGGCCTATGACTTTAGCAGAAGAAAGACTATGGCAAGAGTTGAAGGGAAATAAACTTGGAGTTCATTTCCGTCGCCAGCATGTCATAGGAATGTATATCGCAGACTTCGTTTCTCTTAAGAATCTTCTGGTAATAGAAATCGATGGTGAGTACCATTCGTCCACAGAACAGCAGCTACTGGATATGGAAAGGACAAGGTTCCTTCAAGGGAAGGGCTTTCGCGTCATTCGTTTTACAAATCAACAAGTATTGACAGATATGGAATCTGTTATGTCGAAAATAATAAAATCATTAATCGTTTAGATATGTAACCAAACATCCCCTCCTTAGGAGGGGCTTGGGGAGGCTCGAATATGAAAAAGATTCTTTTATTAGGCTCAGGAGAACTGGGCAAGGAGTTCGTCATCGCCGCCATGAGGGCCGGCCAGTATGTAATAGCTTGCGACCGCTACGACAATGCCCCTGCCATGCAGGTGGCCGACGAGCGTGAGGTGTTCTCGATGCTCGACGGCGACGCCCTCGAGGCCGTCGTCCGTAAGCACCAGCCCGACATCATCGTGCCCGAGATTGAGGCCATACGCACCGAGCGCCTCTTCAAGTTCGAGGAGCAGGGCATTCAGGTGGTCCCCTCGGCACGTGCCGTCAACTACACCATGAACCGCCGCGCCATTCGTGACCTGGCCGCCAGGGAACTGGGCCTGCGCACGGCGAAGTACTTCTATGCCAAGACGTTCGACGAGTTCAAGAAGGCCGCCGACGAGATCGGGTTCCCCTGCGTCGTCAAGCCGCTGATGTCGTCGAGCGGTCACGGCCAGAGTTTCGTCCACAACGACGGCGAGCTCGAACAGGCCTTCCGCGAAGCGATGGAGGAGGGTAGGGGCGACGTCCGCGAGGTTATCATCGAGGAGTTTATCGACTTCCAGTCGGAGTTCACCCTGCTCACCGTCACCCAGCAGCACGGCTGGCCCACACTCTTCTGTCCGCCGATTGGCCATGTGCAGAAGGGTGGCGACTACCGTGAGTCCTGGCAGCCTTACAAAATCAGCGACGAGGCCCTGAAGCAGGCGCAGATGATGGCCGACAAGGTGACGAGAGCCCTCACTGGGGCCGGCATCTGGGGCGTAGAGTTCTTCCTCACGCGACAGGGCGAGGTCATCTTCAGCGAACTGTCGCCGCGGCCCCACGACACGGGCATGGTGACGCTCGGTCATACCACTAACCTCTCGGAGTTCGAACTGCACTTCCGCGCCGTCATGGGACTGCCCATTGCCGGCATACACCTGGAGCACGCCGGAGCATCGGCCGTCATCCTGTCGCCTAAGGAGGCGACGAGCCCCGTTGACCGTTCGTTGCTGCCCTATAACCTGGAGACCGCCCTCCTGGAGGACCGCACACGCATACGCATCTTCGGCAAGCCCGAGGCTCACAAGGGACGGCGCATGGGTGTCGTGCTCTGTTACGGCGAACCGACCGACGATGTTGACGCCCTGCGCGATAAGGCTAAGCGACTGGCAACGACTGTTTTAGGAACCGACCCCTATGCCGACCTTAGACATTAATCTGATTGACCTGCCAAAGATTACCGATCCCCGTGGCAACCTGACGGTGGCCGAGGCTCAGTCGGTGGTGCCTTTCGACATCAAGCGGGCCTACTGGGTCTACGATGTGCCGGGGGGCGAGAGCAGGGGCGGCCATGCCCACAAGCGGCTCAAGCAGTTTGTGGTGGCACTGAGCGGCAGCTTCCACGTCACGCTCGACAATGGCTGTGAGCGCCGAACGGTGCTGCTGAACCATCCGTGGCAGGGACTGCTCATTGATGTCAACACGTGGCGCACGCTCGACGACTTCTCATCGGGTGCCGTCTGTCTGGTGCTCGCCTCCGAGCATTTCGACGAGGACGACTATATCTACGACTACGACGAGTTTCTGAGTTACATCGGATGTACGAAGTAAGACGATATACGGCTGAGATGGCCGACGAATGGAACCGCTTTGTCGGCGGGTCGAAGAATGGCACGTTCCTCTTCGACCGACGCTTCATGGACTACCATAGCGACCGGTTCGCCGACCACTCGCTGCTCGTCTTCCGCGACGACCGACTCTACGCCCTGTTGCCTGCCAACGAGAAGGGCGACACGCTCGTCTCCCACGGTGGATTGACCTACGGCGGACTCGTGACCGACAGCCGCTGCTCGGCTCAGGGCGTGCTCAGCGTCTTTGCTGCTATCAACGATTACTTGAGGCGGCACGGATTCCGCCGCGTCGTCTACAAGGCCATTCCCTGGATTTACCACCAGCTGCCCGCCGAGGAAGACCTCTACGCCCTGACCGCCGTCTGTAACGCCCGGCTTGCCATCCGCGACATCTCCTCGACCATCGTCGGCTCCCGCCGTCTGAAGTTCACTGAGTCGCGACGCTCTGGGCTCCGCAAAGCCCTGAAAGCAGGCCTACGGGTCTGTGCGTCGACAAATGTCGACGACTTCTGGCCCATCCTCAACGACAACCTCACGCAGAAATACGCCGTCAGCCCCGTCCACACCGCCGACGAGATGCGCCTGCTGCAAAGACGTTTCCCTGACAATATCAAACTGTGGCTCGTGCTCGACGGCGAGACACCCGTTGCCGGCACGCTGCTCTTCCTGACGCCCCGCGTGCTGCATACGCAGTATATCTCGGCCACACCCTACGGCAAGCAGCACGGTGCCATCGACCTGCTGTTCGACCATCTTATCAACAATGTCTACGCCGACTATCCCTACATCGACTTTGGTAAGTCTACTGTCAGCGACAGCGCCGACCTCAACGCCCAGCTGATCTTCCAGAAGGAGGGTTTTGGCGCACGTGCCGTCTGCTACGACACTTACGAATACGCACTATGAACGTACCCTATCTGCCACTGAACCGCATCACGGCCCTTCACGCCGCTGAAATCCACCAGGCTGTAGCCCGCGTGGTTGACTCAGGCTGGTATCTGCGCGGCGAGGCCACTGCACGCTTTGAGCAGCACTATGCCCAGTTTATCGGTACCGAGCACTGTATTGGCGTGGCCAACGGTCTCGATGCCCTCACGCTGATTCTCCGTGCCTACATGGAACAGGGGCAGTTGCGCGAGGGCGACGAGGTGCTCGTGCCGGCCAACACTTATATCGCCTCTATTCTGGCTATTACTGAGAATCGGCTCGTGCCCGTGCTTATAGAGCCTCGACTCGACACCTTCCAGATTGACGACCGCCTGATAGAACCCGCGCTGACACCGCGTACCCGTGCCATCCTCATCGTCCATCTCTATGGTCGGTGTGCCTTCACCCCCGCCATCGCCGACATCTGCCGCCGCCACAACCTCCTCCTCATCGAAGACAACGCCCAGGCCCACGGCTGCATCCCGCCGTCTCCCGCCGCCCCTCTCTCATCGCCTAAAGTCGGCTGTGCTGCGGCGTTGCCGCAGCCAAGGACCGGCTCCCTCGGCCAAGCCGCCGCTCACAGCTTCTACCCAGGCAAGAACCTCGGCGCTCTCGGCGACGGCGGAGCCGTCACCACCAACGACCCGCAGCTGGCCGCCACGGTCCGCGCCCTCGCTAACTACGGCTCTACCAAGAAATACGTATTTGATTACCGCGGCCGCAACTCCCGCCTCGACGAGCTCCAGGCGGCCGTCCTCGACGTGAAGCTCTGCTACCTCGATGCCGACAACCAGCGCCGCCGCGAAATTGCAGCCTATTATATAAATAAGGTGAAGAATCCCGCCTTGACGCTCCCGCAATCCTCAGAGAGCGTCTACCACATCTTCCCCGTCCTGTGCTCCCGGCGCAATGAGCTACAGCAGTATCTGGCCGACAATGGCATCGAGACGCAGATTCACTATCCCGTCCCGCCCCATAAGCAGCGCTGCTATAGCCAGTGGAGTGAACGCTCGCTGCCTGTTACCGAGAAGATACATGCCGAGGAACTCTCAATCCCCTGCCATCAGGCGCTTACCGCAGCCGAGGCTGACCGCATCGTCGCCCTGCTCAATGCTTTCTGCTAAGGCAGCAGTAGCACAGTGGCGCTGCGCGCTGCCTGAGCTCCCATCACCAGCACCTGCGCAATGTCGGCCGTCTTCGACGGACCACTGATGAAGGTACCATATCCGTCGTACGTCTTGTCGAAGGCTATGCGCCGGTAAGCCTCGTGCATGTTATTCACAATCTGCGTCTTCTGCAGCAGAATCACCAGATTCTCTGAGATGAAGCAGACGGCCTTCTCCTTCATCGTCTGTGGTATCCAGATACAGGCGTTCTCGGCCACGCCGAACTGTCCGCGGACGATGCCTACGTCTGTGCCGTTCAGTGCCTGCGCGCTGCCGATGGTGTCGGGATTGCGCGTGGCTATTGTCACTTCGGGCAGGTTCGAGGCGATCTCCTTGGCGTCGGGATAGGCGCTCCTTATGACGGCGTTGATGTCTTCGTCCTCTTTCACCTCAATCACTCGTCCGCCCACACTCTCAGTCATCTTGACGAACTGTCCTAACGGGTCGTCGTATGTCACGGCCCGTATGTCGCTCAAGTCGGGCATGTCAAACTGTTGCCTGACGTTTGCCCGTATCCTCTTCAGTATATCTTCTTTATTACTCATCATTCATCACTTCTTTGATGATATCATGGAATGGTTTCTTCGGGAACTTCATCATCTCGTGTCCCTCAGCCCAGGGATTTAGCTTCGTGTTCATCAGGAATGGCGGGATGATGTTGGCAATCGGCGACACGGCGGTGACCATTTTATAAAGCGCCTCACTGCCGAAGAGTATGCTCATGCCCTTGCTCATCAGCTTCTTCTCTCGGTTTGCCGTGCCAAACTCATCGAGCTGCTGACGCCACTTGTACACCTGGTCGCCAAGGTCGATCTTCACAGGGCAGACCGTCTGACAGCTCATGCAGAGCGAGCAGGCCGACACGTTGCCAGAGTGCTTCCCGGCGTCGCGAAGCATGCCGAGGTTGATGCCCACCGGACCGGGAATGAAGTAGCTGTACGAATAGCCGCCTGAGCGGCGGTAGACGGGACAGGTGTTCATGCACGACCCACAGCGGATGCACTTCAGTATCTCCCAGTGCTCGGGATTGCCGATCCACTCCGAGCGGCCATTGTCTACCAGTATGATGTGCATCTGATCGGCCGTCGGACGGGCCTTGCGGAAGTGACTCGTGTAGGTCGTCGTCGGCTGACCGGTTCCGGAGCGGCAGAGCATCCGCTGGAACACGGCCAGGCAGTCGTAGTCGGGTATGACCTTCTCCAGACCGATGGCCGCGATGTGCAGCTTGGGGCACGATGTCGACATGTCGGCGTTGCCCTCGTTGGTGCAGACCACGATGTCGCCCGTGGCCGCAATGCCGAAGTTGGCGCCGGTCATTCCTGCGTCGGCGGTCAGAAATTCATTGCGCAGGCTGAGGCGTGCCTTGTAGGTCAGGTATGTCGGGTCGTGGTTGCCTTTCTCGTCGCTGATGCCCTTTTCCTCGAACAGCTCGCCTACGTCGTCGTGGCTCAGGTGGATGGCGGGCATCACGATATGGCTCGGCTTCTGGCCTTTTAGCTGGATGATGCGCTCGCCGAGGTCGGTCTCAACCACCTCGATGCCGCGGGCCTCTAAGTACGGGTTCATCTCGCACTCCTCGGTGAGCATCGATTTCGACTTCACCATCTTCTTCACACCGTGCTCCTTCAGAATGTCGAAGACGGTCTCGTTGAACTCCTGGGCGTCCTTGGCCCAGTGTACGATGACGCCGTTCTTCTCGGCATTCTCGGCAAACTGCTCCAGATATTCATCTAAGTGGCTGAGCGTGTGACGCTTAATCGCCGAAGCCTTCTCCCTCAGCTGTTCCCACTCGTCAAGTCCCTGAGCCATCGTGTCGCGCTTGCTGCGCACGGCCCAGAATGTGTTGTCGTGCCATTGGGCGTATTTCTGGTCTTTCAGAAACGCCTTTGCTGCCTTGCTATGTTGCGTACTCATATTTCCCTTTCTTGTGTGCAGCGACTCTGTCGCTGAAATTATCGTTATCTCCTTTCTCCGTAGTCAGCGGCTTCTCCGCTGCCATATCACAATCCTGCTGCCAGTATCTCTACCACGTGTTTGAACGCCATTTTCATCCCTTGCTTACGCGCTATTCCCGCCATGTGCATCAGGCACGAACAGTCGGCACCAGTGACGTACTCAGCACCCGTGGCAATATGGCGCCCCAGCTTGTCTCTCCCCATCTGGGCCGACACGGCCGTCTCCTCAACGGCGAACATGCCACCGAAACCGCAGCACTCGTCAGGGCGTTCGGGCTCCACCACCTCGATGCCTTCAACGAGCTCCAGCAGGTCGCGTATCTTGTTGAACTGCCCGACGTGCATCTCGCTGGGCGACGACAGACCGAGCTCGCGCACGCCGTGGCACGAGTTGTGAAGGCTCACCTTGTGGCGGAACGTGCCCAGAGGCTGCTTCACCTTCAGTACGTCGTGCAGGAACTCCACAACGTCCATCGCCTTCTTTGCAGTCTGGCAGTCATGCTTCAGCAGGTGGGGGTAGTTGATGCGAACGAACGCCGTACAACTGACACTCGGTGCCACGACATAGTCGTAACCCTTGAATCTGTCTTCGAATTTCTCGGCCAGCGGAACGGCCTGCTTCTCGAAGCCGCCGTTGCCCATGGGCTGACCGCAGCAGGTCTGTCCGGCGGGGTATTCCACGTCGAGCCCTAAGTGCCGCAGCAACTTGTAGGTCGCTACGCCCGTTTCGGGGTAAAGTGCATCGACGTAGCAGGGGATAAATAGTCCTATTTTCATGGGTAATTTGTTTTTGAATGTTGCAAATTTACAAATAATTCTGAATACAAAGAAGATTTTAGTGCAAAATTTGTCTTTTTCCAGAATTTCTTTGTAACTTTGGCCGGATTTTCGGGTCACGACAAGCCCCGGACCAATGAAAAAGCTATTGAACAGAACAAAAGTATAGAATATTAAGATGTTGAGAAAATTACTGATGATGGCTCTCGTAGCCTTTTCACTGACAGCCGCCGCACAGGAGCAGAAGAAGGCTCTTGTCGAGTTGCCTCAGTGGGTCAAAAACATGAAGTTCAGCGGCTATGGCATGGTGCAATACCAGGCCAGCGACCAGGAGAATGCCGAGTCGAACGCCTTTAACCTGAGGCTGGTGAGGCTGGCACTCGAAGGACGCGCCCACCGCGACTTCTACTGGAAAGCTCAGATGCAGATTAACGGCAATACTTACGACCCCGACAAGTCGAAGACTGATATCAGGCTCGTCGACCTTTTTGGCGAATGGCAGAAGTATGAGTTCTTCAAGGTCAAGGCCGGACAGTTCAAGCGCCCTTTCACCTTCGAGAATCCCATGCACCCCATCACACAGGGATTCATGTCGTATTCGCAGAACGTATCTAAGCTGGCGGGCTTCTCTGACCGCACAGGTGAGCATGGCTCCAACGGGCGCGATATCGGTCTGCAGCTGCAGGGCGACTTTCTGAAGAACAGCGCCGGACGTAACATCCTTCACTATCAGGTCGGCGTCTTCAATGGTGAGGGCATCAACCAGAAAGACCGCGACAACCGTAAGGATATTATCGGCGGACTTTGGGTGGCTCCTGTGCAGGGACTGCGCATCGGGGCCTTCGGCTGGACTGGCAGCAGGGCAGGCGTGGGCTCCAAAAACCGCTACGCCATCTCGGCCGAGTGTGCTAAGGACGACTGGACCTTCCGCTCGGAGTATATTCACAGCCAGGGATGGAACGCCGCCTTCACTGCCGACAAGGCCGACGGCGTCTATGCGCTCTGCATCGCCCCACTGCTGAAGGAGAAACTCCATGTAAAGGCGCGCTACGATCTCTATCGTGAGGCTAAGGAGTGGAACCGCTCGAAGACGCTCTACGAGGTCGGGGCCGACTACGTCTTTAACAAGAGCCTGCAGGTCAACGTCGAGTATGCTCGTGTCAACGACCGTACCGCCGCTCGTCACAACTACAACATGGTCGATGTCGAGCTCGACTTCCGCTTTTAACGGCAAATGAATAACCTTATAAATAATAAATAGAAAGATTATGGACTACGAAGAAATTACAAACGTTTACGCAAGAGAAAGAGAACTCGAAATGTCGGCAGCATTCCCTGTGCTGATGCGCAAGGTCTATCTGTGGATGACGCTCGCACTCGTTATCACGGGGGCTACTGCCTACTATGTGGCACATAACGAGACGCTGATGACGGCACTGGTCAGCAACCAAATCCTGTTCTGGGGACTCGTTATCGGCGAACTCGCCCTCGTTATCGGACTGAGCGCTGCTATCAACAAACTGTCGCTGACCATGGCTACGCTGATGTTCGTACTCTATTCCGTCGTCAACGGCGCTACCATGTCGTTCATCTTCCTGGTTTATACTTATTCCAGCATTACCAACGTCTTCTTCATCACGGCAGGCACGTTCGCAGCCATGGCCGCTCTCGGTTATTTCATCAAGACCGACCTCTCGTCGATGGGGCGCATCCTGATGATGGCGCTGATTGGCATTATCATTGCCACCATCGTCAATATCTTCACTAAGAGCGAGGGGCTGGCTGTCATCCTCAATTATCTGGGCGTGCTCGTATTCGTCGGACTCACCGCTTACGACTCTCAGAAGATCAAGAACATGATGATGCAGGCTCCCGATGCCGGTGAGGCGGCTCAGAAGATGGCCTTGCTCGGAGCGCTCTCGCTCTATCTCGACTTCATCAATCTCTTCCTCTACCTGCTCCGTATCTTTGGAGCAAGACGAGACTGATATTTTACTGAAAAGTACCTCACATTGCCTATGCCTTATAATATATAATAAGGTGTAGGCATTTCTTTTGTAAACAATCACGAAAACTTTTAGGTTTTCTGAAAAATAATTGCCGAAAAATTTGGAGGGTATCAGAAAAACCCGTACCTTTGCATCCGCTTTCGCTAAAA
>CAMOKH010000104.1 GCA_946617675.1 uncultured Prevotellaceae bacterium
TCGCCGTGCCATGCTTGCCAACATGGCCATCTCGCTGATCATGCACAAAAGAATCACTACGACCCTCGCCAAGGCAAAGGCACTCAAGAAGTATGTAGAGCCGCTCATCACACGAGCAAAGGCTGAGAACAACCAGACCAAGGAGCAGACCACCACGCAGCATCGCGTTGTGTTCAGCTATCTGCAGAACAAGGAAGCTCTGAAGGAGTTGTTCGGTGTTGTGGGTCCCAAGGTGGGCGAGCGCCCCGGTGGTTACACCCGCATCATCAAGCTCGGTCATCGTCAGGGCGACGGTGCTGACATTGCTTTCATCGAGCTTGTCGACTTCGACGAGAACATGGCTAAGGAGCCGAAGGCTGCCAAGAAGACACGCCGTAGCCGTAAGGCTGCTCCCAAGGCAGAGGCTGCCGTTGAGGCACCCGCCGCTGAAGAAGCCCAGGCCGAGGCAACTGCTGAATAAGCAAGAGGCTGAATTCGCAGAAAGAAGTAAAATTTCCCTCTATAAGAATCTTCGACTTGCATGCTGGCAGGTCGAAGATTTTTTTTGAAACAATTGTAGCTATGAAACATATTATACTCCTGCTCATGGCCTTGTTGGCCGCCGCTGTCAGCCAGGCTCAGGATGCCGCCAAAGCAGCAACCGACACCGTGGCCGCCGACTCGGCTGTCAACGTTGTCGCTTGGTTCACGAAAACCGACACCATTGTCTACACCCAGAAAGATCAGCAGCTACACATCGCTCAGGGCGATACTGCCGTGATGAGCAGTGCTGAGCGTCGCTACCGCATAGCTGTACTCGACAGCACGTCGAAAGGCTACCGCCTGGAGTTTGTGCTTCTCGGCTTCGCCTACAACCGTCCTGCCGCCGGCAAAACACAAAGCGAAATCCTGGACGAGATGATGAAAAGCATGCAGGGTTTACGCGTCATCTTTACCACCGATGAGCTGGGCCGTGTGCGCGACATTGAGAACTTGAAGGACGTGCGCACGCAAGTCTATGCCAAGTGCGACTCCATGATCAGTGCCATCTATGCAGCCAATCCTGCCCTTTATGCCAAGCGGTCGAAGCCCGACATGATGAAAGACATCCACCGCCAACTTGACACTACCTACGGTTCCAAGCAGCGGTTCCTCGAGCAGATGGATGCCCTCACCCTGCTCTTCGGTAATCACGGCCGCTCCTTCAACCTGGGCCGCTATGAGGAAGAGGAAAACGGTACCTCGGTCATCGTCAATGCTTCGCAAGGCAAAGCCGATGCCGACGACGAGTCAGCTTCTGCCGGCGACTATCAGGTCTTTACACAAGTAACGGAGCCCACCTCGGCTACTGACAGTCAGCAAGTCATCGTCTATACCGACTATTTCCCCGATGGTTGGCCCCGTTACGCCTATTTCTGTAACCAGACGGGCAGCGATGCCGTCTCGTCGGTCAATATTGTGGAGATAGAGTGGGAGTCCCGAATGTGGTGATGGTGGCTATTTCTTCGTCGGCACGTTGAACTCGCAGACTTTCGAGATAGCCTTGTTGCCCTGCAGCACTGAGACGCAGATGCGTGCCGTGCCGTCTTTCAGGCGGTTGTCGGCTTTCATCACAGCCGTGTAGCGTATGCCGCGGCCGGGATCAATGCGCTCTACGTGCATGTTCGGCGAGATGTAGATGTGGCGGTTACCGCTGGCCTCCACCACAGTGGGCTGAACGTCATAGATAGGCTCTTTGCCGTGATTGTAGATTTCGAAGATCACCTTGCACACCTCGTTGCGGTTGATGGCTCTGTCCTGATTGTCGTCCACGATGCGTGCGTTGCGTATCTCAATGGCCGGCGTGTACTCCAGCCCCATGGCCAACTGGTCGACACTCGATTCCAGCGGCATCACCGTGTTGCCCGGCTGTGCTGAGTAGTCACCCGTGTAGTCGCTGCTCTGGAAATCGTAGATGCGGTCGTCGCCGCTGTTCGTAGCATCAAAGCCGCTGTCCAGATAGTCTCGGTTGCTCTCAAAGTTGCTGTAGTTGCCTTGTTCGGCCTGCTGCTGAGCCTTGCGTTCCATCACCTGCTGGTAGTGGTCGTGCACCTCCTGCTTGTTCTTCTGGTCGGCTGCAGCACCGATGGCGCTGCCCACTACGGCACCGCCCACCATGCCTACAATCGTGCCCACGTCATGTCCGCGCGGACCGCCGGTGATGCCTCCGATAGCCGAGCCCAGGATAGAGCCGAGCGTCGAACCCGTATAAGCCCCGCTGCCCGTGTAGGTGCCACAACTGCTGATGAGCAGTGCGCTGGCAGCAATGATGATCATGTTCTTTTTCATTCTTTTCCTTATTAAATTGTTGTTGGTCTATTTCTTCACGATGCAAAAATAATCATAAATTCCAACATACAAAAGGGCATTTCCCTATTTTAACATAGGGAAATGCCTAAAAAGTGTTTAAGTGAGACTATCATTGCTGCGTCGGGAGCATCTCCTTTGTTTGAAGGAAAAGACAGAAAGGGCTAAGCCAGCCGGAGCTTTGTTCCAGATGGTCTGGAACTAAGAGCTGATAGCTGTAGGTCTAAGAGCTACAGGTATTAACTCATGGAGTTATAGGTATTAGAACAAAGCTATGTTGACATTGGAACATCAATAAAGCCCCGCGAATACGCAGGGCTGGGGCTGTAGCCTTTTGAGCGCGCTCACAACCAATGATTACGCTGAATTTGTTGCGCCGTGAAAAACTGCTAGAAGATGCTGATGTTCTTGATGCGCTCGATGATGTTGTGCAGGGTGCCTTGCTCCTGCTTGTCGTCGGTTGCAGAGGTGTTGGTGGCAGCCTTGGAGTCGCTGCCAGTGGTTGTGCGAGCAGCCTTGGCGCCGCTGCTGGAAGTGGTGTGAGCAGCCTTGGTGCCGCTGCTGGAAGTGGTGCGAGCGGGTTTGGTGGCGGTCTTCGGTTGCTTGTTCGACTTCAGTTCCTCTGAAGGTTTAGTGTTGCGCTCGCGCATGCGCTCCTGCCATTCGTCGTAGATGGTGGCGGTGGGGGTGGTAATCTCGAAGTCAGGCAGGGTGGCAGCTTCTTCCGGCTGGCGGTAGGGTACGCCTGTGTGGGGCTCTACTTTCTCAATCTCCACCATTGCTACGCCGGCGGCTAAGATGCCAAGTTCCTTGGCGGCGCGCCAGGAGAGGTCGATGATGCGCCCGCGCACAAAGGGTCCGCGGTCGGTGACGCGCACGACGACCTCGCGGCCGTTGGCCGGGTTCTTCACGCGCAGCATGGTGCCGAAGGGATAGGTGCGGTGCGCACAGGTGAGGCTGTCGTGATGCAGGCGTTCGCCGTTGGCGGTGCGTGTTCCGGTAGCGCGCTTGGAGTAGAAGGTGGCCTTGCCTTTCTCCACTGTCTGTGCAGAAAGAAGTGGAGAGTGGAAAGTGAAAAGAGGAAACGAAAAGAGTGCTACGCACAGCAAGACTGCGCGTAACACTCTTTGGTATGTGAACTGCTTATTACTCAATAATATTCAGTTTTTGGTTGATATGCACCCCTCCCTTAGGGAGGGGCTGGGGGTAGGCTCTGTATTACACAATGCCCTGAGCCATCATGGCATTTTGTGATACTTGGCTACGCCGAGCTTACACAATGCCCTGAGCCATCATGGCATTGGCAACCTTCATGAAGCCGGCGACGTTGGCACCGCGCACGTAGTCGATGTAGCCATCGGCCTGTGTGCCGTACTTCACGCACTGCTCGTGGATGCTCGACATGATGTAGTGCAGCTTCTCGTCGACTTCCTCGTTGGCCCAGCTGAGGCGGATGGAGTTCTGAGTCATCTCCAGACCGCTGGTAGCAACGCCACCTGCGTTGACGGCCTTACCAGGAGCGAAGAGCGTCTTGGCGGCGACGAACTTCTCGGCAGCCTCGGCGGTGCAGCCCATGTTCGAAACCTCTGCTACGCAGACGGGGTTCTGAGCGAGAATCATGTCGGCATCGTTGCCGTTGAGCTCGTTCTGGGTAGCGCAAGGCATGTAGATGTCGGCCTTCTGCTCCCAAGGCTTGCGGCCTGCGAAGAACTTCGAGCCTTCGAACTCCTCTTCGTAGGGCTGGCAGACGTCGTTGCCGCTGGCGCGGAGCTCCAGCATGTAGGCAATCTTCTTGTCGTCGAGACCTGCGGGATCGTAGATGTAGCCGTCAGGACCAGAGATGGTGACAACCTTAGCACCCAGCTCGGTGGCCTTCTTGGCAGCACCCCATGCTACGTTGCCGAAGCCAGAGATGGCCACGGTCTTGCCCTTCAGGTCGAGACCCTTCGTGGCGAGCATGTGCTGAACGAAGTAGATGGCGCCGTAGCCCGTTGCTTCAGGACGGATGCGCGATCCGCCGAACTCGAGGCCCTTGCCGGTGAGCACGCCCTGGAACTGGTGGGTGAGCTTCTTATACATTCCGAACAGATAGCCAATCTCGCGGCCACCAACGCCGATGTCGCCAGCGGGAACGTCCATGTCAGGACCGATGTGGCGATAGAGTTCGGTCATGAAGGCCTGGCAGAAACGCATGATTTCAGCGTCGCTCTTGCCGCGGGGAGCGAAGTCCGATCCGCCCTTGCCGCCGCCCATAGGCAGTGTGGTGAGTGCGTTCTTGAAGGTCTGCTCGAAGCCGAGGAACTTCAGGATGGAAAGGTTTACAGAGGGGTGGAAGCGCAGGCCGCCTTTGTACGGGCCAATGGCCGAGTTGAACTGTACGCGATAGCCGATGTTCACCTGAACCTCGCCCTTGTCGTCAACCCAGGGCACGCGGAACGTCACGATGCGCTCAGGCTCTACGAGGCGCTCGATGAGCTTTGCCTTTTCGAACTCGGGATGCTCGTTGTAGACGTCCTTGATGGATTCGAGAACTTCTTTCACAGCCTGCAGAAACTCAGGCTCACCCGGATGCTTGCGCTCCAGGTCCTGCATAATTTTTACAACTTCCATAGTAATGTTTTTTGGTTTTTGGTTTTGGTTATAGGTTTATGGTATTCAATTTATGTTAGTTTGAATGCGCAAATATAGTCCTTTTTTATGGAACTACCAAATAAAAAGGACAGTTTTTTACTTTTTTAGGTTTTCGCGGGTTTCTTAGGTAAATAGGGTGAAATTGACGCTGCCGTAGGCGCGGTGTTCGCGGTAGCGGGGATGGTCGGAGAAGTCGTTCTGCTTGCCGTGCTCGAAGACGAATACACCGTCGGGTGCGAGCAGCCCTGACTGCAGCACGAGGTCGGGAATGGTGGCCAGGTTGGGCAGTGCGTAGGGTGGGTCGGCAAAGATGAATGAGAAGGCGGGCTGTGAGGGATTCTTCAGGAATCGGAACACGTCGCCGCGTATGAGGGCATGGTTGCTGACGCCGAGTTTGGCTACACATTGGCTGATGAAGCGTGCGTGGTCGCGGTCGGCCTCTATACTGACCACCTGCGAGCAGCCGCGCGAGAGCAGTTCGAGCGAGATGCTGCCTGTGCCGGCAAAGAGGTCGAGGGCGCGGGCGCCTTCAAGGTCGATGTAGCCTGTGAGCACGTTGAAGATGTTTTCCTTGGCAAAGTCAGTGGTGGGGCGTGCCTTGAAGGTGCGCGGAATGTCGAATCGGCGGCCTTTGAATTGTCCTGTGATGATGCGCATGGTTAGTTTTTCTGAATGGCAAGCATCAGGTCGAAGGGCAGCCCTTTGACTTGGGTGATGCGAGCGCGGTTGAGTTCGGCTGTGGGGTTGATGGTGTAGGCCTTGGCCACGTAGCGGTGTAGCATGTCGAGGGTCAGCTGGCGTTGCGACTGCTCGTCGGCCGTCGGGGGCTGGCTGACGGCGTAGGCCAGATGCAGCTCGTCTTCCTTTGGGTCCATGCCCAGCGTCTTCCAGACGTGCAGCAGGTGATAGGCGGCATCGTTGACGGTGGTGGCGTCGAAGCGGTTGGAGAAGCGGAACCGGTTCTTGTCGAAAGCGAAGACGTCGAACTTGTTGTCGTGGAAATAGGCATAGAGCTTTCGGCGGGTGCCGATGTAGCTGCGGCTCACCATGTGAGCCCAGACGGGCTGCATGACATGGGCCAGCCGCACGTCGGCGAAGTGGTCGGCCACGACGAGCTGCAGGTCGCGGTTGACGGCGAAGGCCACGACGGCGTTGAGGTTGGGCAGCACCTGGTGGTGGATGGCGCATGTCTCGTAGCCGGTGAAGGTGTGGTGGTAGAGCGTGGTGAGCGCGTCTTCGTCGAGTTCCTGCAGGGGCACGAGCAGCGTGGGCGTGTCGACGACGAGCAGCGCGCGCTGGTAGCCGCGGTTGAGCAGGTCGGCCGAGCGGAACGCCTCGCGCAGGTTGGCAGCGGTAGAGATGCCGCTCTTGGTCAGGAACGGCTCGTAGAGCGTCTGGTTTTCAGCCGTCGGGTCGGCCACGGCAAATGCCATCGATGTTTTGCTGATGCGGATGATCAGTCGGTTGTCCATGTCTGGTTTCTGGGTTTTCGGGTTTCTACAATACGATGCTGAGCACGCAGAGCACTGCGAGTGCTGCGACACACAGGGCCAGCAGCAGGTTGTGGTTGAGTTTTTTCTTCATATTCCTCTTATTCAGCACTGCAAAGGTAGTGAAAACCGCTTGTATGGCAAAATTATTTTTTTAATTTTTGTCATTCTCCCGACTTTTTGTAATTTTGTGGCATTGAAAAGCAAATCAGCAGAAGGCTTCAAGAAAAAAAATGACGTTACAGGAGTTTGTGATGCAGGTGGAACTGCAATTGGGCCATGTGCCTACGGCCGAACAGCACGCCGCCACGGAGTGCTTCGCCCAGTTCTTGGCCGATCGTGAAGGGTTGTCGGTGATGATTCTGCGCGGTTCGGCGGGCACGGGCAAGACGACGCTGGCCAGTGCCCTGGTGCGCACGCTGAAGCGGCTGGGGCAGAAGCTTGTCCTGCTGGCCCCGACGGGCCGGGCGGCCAAGGTGTTCTCGCTCAACAGCGGCGAGCAGGCTTCCACCATCCATCGGCGCATCTATCGGCAGAAAAGCCTGGAGAGTGGTTTCGCCCTGGGCTTCAATGCCAGCAGCGACACGCTGTTTCTCGTCGACGAGGCTTCGATGATCAGCACCCGCGAAGGCATGGGCTTCTTCGGCAGCGGCAGCCTGATCGACGACCTCGTGCAGTTTGTCTACAGCGGCCGCAACTGTCGCATGATGCTCATCGGCGACCCCGCCCAGTTGCCGCCTGTGGGCGAGGACGAGGCGCCGGCGCTCGACGCTGCAGTGCTGCGCAGCTACGGCATGCACGTCTATGAGAGCACGCTCAACGAAGTGGTGCGCCAGAGCGAGGAAAGCGGCATCCTCTGGAATGCCACGCGCATTCGTGCCGCCCTGGCCTCGGCCGATGGCGAGGTGGTGGTGCCTGCCGTGCGCTTTCAGGGCTTTGCCGACGTGCGGCGCGTGCCTGGCGACGAACTCATCGAGGCGCTGGCCTCCAGCTATAGTGCCGTGGGCATGGACGAGACAATGGTGGTGACGCGCAGCAACAAGCGCGCCAACGTCTACAACATGGGCATTCGCAACACCATCCTCGGACGCGAGGAGGAACTCACCACGGGCGACCGCCTGATGGTGGTGAAGAACAACTACACGGTTGCCTCGCGCGAGAAGACTTCCTCGGGCGAGGGCAGCGACCTCTCCTTCATCGCCAACGGCGACCACGCCGTCGTACAGCGCGTGCGCAATGTGCACGAACTCTATGGCTTCCGCTTCGCCGACGTCTGGGTGCAGTTCCCTGACTACAACGACTACGAACTGCATACGAAGGTGCTGCTCGACACGCTCACCACAGAGGCTCC
>CAMOKH010000105.1 GCA_946617675.1 uncultured Prevotellaceae bacterium
GATATGGGAATCCCTCAAAAGCTATAATCAATGGGAATAGCATAAATGTCCTTCCTATTGCTCATCCTCGACAAATTGGAGCCTTAGGTGTGCATAGTGAGAAATGGTTTCAAGCCCATTTAGAATGGGAGAATAAAAGCAAGTAAATTCCAATTTATCGGACTGCTATCATATAACAGCGGCCTATCTTGACATCCCTTGCTGGAACTTCTGTATTCGCCCATCATATCTGCCATCGGCAATGTCGTGGACTTCATGGTCGGCTACGAATTTTGCGGACAAATGCGGGTTGTGCTCTTTCATCGGTATTGATGTTTACGCAGCAGAGCGCGGCGTTTTCTTAATGTGACCAACAAAACGGGCTGTTTTTTTCGTCTTAGCAGTGTTTACTGCGTCTCAGAGCGGTGGTAACATTACCACAGGTAACATTAAGCGTATTTTGATTCTGAAATTTTACGTTCAATAAATAATTACTATTATATATATATTATAATATATATATAATAGTAATTATGTACTTAAAAATATTTATTCACTGCTTAATGTTACCTGTTACCTGTTACCACGCACAATAGTGCTGACTATCACTAAAACGAAAAATATTGACATAAGATATAGGCATGACCGCCACGCTCGCCGCGCGACGCGACGCGACGCCGTAGCGCTGCCTCACGAAAACGAGGCGCCGCCGCACGAAGCTCCGGAAGTGAAAAGTGAAAGTGATGACGCCGCCTTAATGAAAACAAAGATTTTGAAGATTAAAAGATTTTCGATCGTCTTCAGCAAATGAATCTTTTTAATCTTTTAATCTTTGTTTGCTCAGAAAACGGCAAGGGAGGGTTAATAATGAAAACAAAGATTTTGAAGATTAAAAGATTTTTTTCGATGGTCTTCGGCAAATGAATCTTTTTAATCGTTTAATCTTTGTTCGGGCAGAAAACGGCAAGAATGAATCTTTTTAATCGTTTAATCTTTGTTCGGGCAGAAAACGGCAAGAATGAATCTTTTTAATCTTTTAATCTTTGTTTGGGCAGCTAACGGCAAAGGAGTGTTAAATTACCGTTAAATGTGTGCGCACACGGCTATTATTCGATTTATTTTAGTATCTTTGCAGTTGAAATTAAGGCTGGTCCGGAACAGCCGCCGCAACCCGATTGTTTAACCTATTTAAAACCAAGAAAAACACATTATGCTGGAAATTGATTTGTACAAGAACATGAACACGGCATCGAAGACCTACGGACAGTACTACGGTCGCGCCGCATCAAAGGGTGTCATGACGCTCGACGACCTGGCTCAGCAAATGTCGGAGCATAACACCCCGTTCTCGAAGGGCACCATCAAGGGCATCCTGACCGATATGGTGTCGTGTATCCGCGAGCTGGCCCTCGAGGGACTGACCATCAAGATCCCCGACCTGGCCCTCTTCAAGTGTTCCATCCAGTCGGCTGGCGCAACGTCGCTGCTCGACTACGACTGCCGCGTCCACGTGAAGGCGGTGAAGCTGCTTGCGCAGTCGACGGGCGGGTTCTCGCGTGCCGAGCTGACAAAGGACGCCTCGCTGCGCCTGTCGAAGCTGGCCATGAAGCAGCGCGAGGAGGCCGAGGCCGCTGCCGGCGGTGGCGGTAGCAGTACTACCGAACCTTAGTCGCCCCGGCGGTCGTTCTGACGACTACGAATTTTACGGATTTTACGAATTTACAGGAACACGTTTCATCTATTTGTGGAATTCGTATAATTCGTAGTTCTGAAGAATAGGCGACAAAGATTAAAAGATTTTTGTGGAATTCGTATAATTCGTAGTTAAAGAAAAGAGGAAATGCTATGGGAATCGTAGGTAAAGGAAATGCTAATCTGTGGGAGGTGGTGCTGCGCATCGTCATTGCCGCTGCCACCGCCGCCCTGACCGCACTCGGTACGACGTCGTGCATGGGGCTGTTTTAAGCCCACACCCTCCCCCGGTAACGTTAAGGGTAACACTAAGGAAATCGCCGCTTTCAGCAGTAAACACTGCGGAAGCGGCGATTTGTAACAGGTAACACGTAACATTAAGGCGTTGAGGAGTTGAGGCGTTTTAGCCATCCTAAGAAACGTCACGGGATGAGCAGCGACGAGTCGCCGTAGCTGAGGAAGCGGAAGTCGTGGCTCAGGGCGTAGTCGTAGATGGTGCGCCAGTCGCCGCGGACAAAGGCGCTGACAAGCAGCAGGAGGGTCGACTTGGGCTGATGGAAGTTGGTGACGAGCATGCGCACCAGCTTGTAGTCGTAGCCGGGGGCAATGATGATCTGCGTGCTGGAGTGAAGCACGCTGAGGTGGCGGCGGTCCATCCAACCGAGCAGCGCACGGATGGACGCTTCGCTCGTCACGCCGTCGCCGGTCACGCCGTCGCCGGTCAATTCTTCACTTTTCACCACTTCACTTTTCACTCCCTGGTAGGGTTCCCACTGGCTGACGTGCAGGTCGTCCTCGCCGAGGTCGGGGTTGCGCATCACCTTCAGGCCCATGTAGTAGAGGCTCTCGAGGGTGCGCACGCTGGTGGTGCCGACGGCGACGGCCCGGCAGTGGTGGGCCAGCAGCTTCTCGAGCGTCTGGCGGCGCACGGCGATGTACTCGGTGTGCATCTCGTGGTGACCGATGTCGGCCGACTTCACGGGCTTGAAGGTGCCCGCGCCGACGTGCAGCGTGACCTCCTCGCGGTCGATGCCGTGGGCGTCGAGGGCGCTGAGCACCTCGGGGGTGAAGTGTAGGCCGGCCGTCGGCGCTGCCACGCTGCCCTTTATCTTTGAGTAGACGGTCTGGTAGGTGGTCTTGTCGCTCTCCTCGGTGTCGCGGTTGAGGTATGGCGGGATGGGCAGCTCGCCCAGGACGTCGATGACCTCGGCGAAGCTGAGCGACGGTTCCCACCGGAACGCGATGAGCTGGCTGGTGCCGTGCTCGCCGAGCCGCGTTGCCGTCAGCGTGAATGTCGTGCCGCCAACGGTGAACTCGCGCGTGAGCGGGCCCTCCTTCCACTTCTTCAGATTGCCGACGAGGCAGAGCCACGCGCAGCTGCCGCGCGTCTGGAACATCTGCTCGTAGTCGGCGGGCTGTGAGGGCTCGAGCAGGAAGATCTCGATGAGGGCACCGTCGCGCACGGTGTGGTCGCCGTCGAGGCGCTCCTTACGGAAGTGCATGCGCGCCTGGATGACGCGGGTGTTGTTGAACACCATGAGGGCGCCCTCGGGCAGGTAGTGGGGCAGACGGCAGAACACGTCGTGGCTGACGTGGCCGTGACGGTAGACGAGCAGCTTCGACTGGTCGCGCTGCGGCAGTGGGTACTTGGCTATGCGGCCCTCGGGCAGCGCATAGTCGTAATCGGATATGGATATCAGTTTTGGGTTAATCATAAGACAAGACATGCCCGGAAAATGGCATAGAGCAACGTGAAGACTAAAACGGAGATGACCACATCGATGTCGCGGAACTGATAGCCCGTCACGGTGTACTGCGACGAGACATACTGCATGCCGCTGGCATGGCGACGCTCGACGCGGCGGTAGAACAGCCAGACGGCGGTGCCGACCACCCCACCCCACAGGATGCCGACAAGGATGTCGCCGGGGAAGTGGACGCCGAGATAGAGGCGCGTCCAGCAGTTGACGAGCGACCACGTGACGAGGGCCACCGTGAGCAGACGGCTGCGCACGAGCAGGCTGAAGAAGACGGCCAGGCTGAACGTGTTGCTGGCGTGGGCCGAGAAGAAGCCGTAGTTACCGCCGCGATAGCCGTCGACGACGTCGACCTGCCAGCCGATGACGGGGTCGTGGGTGGGTCGCCAGCGGGCGACGAGGGGCTTGACGACGCCGTCGTCGAAGGCTCCGGCGAGCAGATAGCAGAGTCCGGCACAGGCGACGATAAACGTGATGCGGCGCACGGAGGCATTGTTCTTCATGACCATGTAGAAGAGTGCGACGTAGAGCGGAATCCAGGTTGCGGCGGTCGTCAGCGCGTCGGCCAGCGCGTCGAAGAACAGCGAGTCGCTGCCATTGACGGCGAGCAGCAGCCAGCGGTCGAAGTCGATCAGCTTGTTGATGTCCATCGTTGTGGTCCTCCTTGTGGTGTTAAATGATTTCTATCTGCGACGTCTCGATCCAGCCCTCCTTGCCGTCGGCCACGCTGACGCGCTTCCACTGGCGCATGGAGCCATCGGTAATCTCGACGCGCGTACCCTCGTGGAGTATGAAGAGGTCGGTGCCCTGCTTGGCGGGGGTGCTCTTCACGGTGGCGGCGGGGGCCATGATGATGGCGCCGGTGCGGTGGGTAAGCCCCTGCTTCTGGACGTAGGCAAAGACGTTTGAGCAGACGAACAGCAGCAGCATGAGCAGGGCGCCGAAGAAGCCCAGCTTGCGCAGCCCGACGCGCGAGGCGAAGAGATAGACCAGGGCCAGGGCGATGGCCAGCGACAGGGCGACGAGGGCCAGGCGGGCCCAGCCGTCGACACTGGTCATGTTGACCAGCGAGTGGTACCAGGTGACGAAGAACATCTCAGACTCAGGCGTAATCTTGTCGATGGTCTTCGAGCGGGCCATCTGCAGGTTGAAGCGGATGTCGGCGTCGCCCGGCGAGAGCAGCAGCGCCCGCTCGTAGTTGAGCACGGCGCGGGGTATCTCGTCCATGCGGTAGTAGGCGCCGCCCAGGTTATAGTAGAGGTCGGCGCTGACGCCCTGCTTCAGCAGGGCCTCGTAGGCGTCGGCGGCCTGCTGGTAGTGGCCCTGGGCATAGGCGCTGTCGGCCTCGGTCTTGGTAACAGCCGACGCCGCCACGGGCATCAGCAAAGCCAGGGTGAGGACGACGGCCGACTTCGGGGCGCGGCGCTTCCTGACGTTGTTCTCGATAGTGGTTATCGCCATCATGGCGGCCTCGAATACCTTGTTCATATTTCCTGTTGGGTCGCCGGGGGCATAGCGGGCGTACTCGCACTCGTCGATGGCACCGATGAACTGCTGGATGGTGTCGGCGCTGACGCCGCGAGCCTCGAGCTGCTGGCTGATGTTCTCGCGCGAGAGCTGCTCGACGGGGATGTTCAGCTTGTCGCCGACGTAGCCCCAGAGGGCACGCAGCACCTCGTCGTAGAATGCCGACGGCTGGTTGTCCTTCATCAGTCGCGAGGCCTTCTTCAGCCGCTTCGTGGCCACCTTGTTGGCCCGCCCGGCACGCTGGCCGACGATGTCGGCTCCGGCAATGGCGCGCTGACGGAAGATGACGAAGAGCGAGACGAAGATGAGGGCCAGCACGCAGAGCGACGTCCAGTAGGCCGCGCTGCCAAAGAAGAAGTCGCCGACGCCATGCTGCCCGGCGTCGCCGGTCTTGATGTAGCGTATGTCGCGGTTCAGCAGCTTCAGGTCTTCCTGGCCCGTATAGTCGCTGACCGAGGAGGTGCTGCCGTCGCCCTTCAGCACGCTGAGCGTCATGGGGGCGGTCTTCGCCGTGATGTAGCTGTGCTTGCCGGTGTCGTAGTAGGTGAACTCCACCGGCGGGATGTCGAACTTGCCAGGGTGACGGGGCACGGCCAGGAAGTCGTAGATCATCGAGCCCTCGACGCCGTTGACCGTCAGCTTCGACTTGTCGGTCACCTTGGCGTCGTAGCGGTCGAAGTCCTTGGGGAACTCAACGACGGGCTGCTTGATGAGCTTCAGGTTGCCGACGCCGCTGACGGTGACCCGCAGCTTGACGGGCTCGTTGGCCTTCACCTCGGTGGCTTCCATCTGGGCAGTGACGCCAAAGTGGCCCACGCCGCCCGAGAAGTTGGCGGGGCGCTGGGGCAGCGGGTCGACCTGGATCTCGATGCCCGGGGCCTGTATCTGCTTCTTCACCTCGACATAGCCGGAGCCGCCGTTGAAGAAGGCCTCGAAGGGGTCGATGTTACGGTTCTGCTGGATGACGATGCCGTTGAACGTGATGGCGGGAATCTTCAGCTTGCCCGTGATCTGGGGGAACATGACGTACTGCGACCAGGTCACCGTGCGGTAGGGCCGGCCGTTGAGCTGCTCAATCTTGAAGCTCTTCTGCTGGGGCAGCGGCACTTCCTGGGTGTGGAAGCCGTTCAGCTCGGGCATCTTGCCGTCGAGCTGCGTCAGGTCGACGAGCGTATAGACCTTGTAGGTGAGCAGTATGGGCTCCTGCTCGTAGACGCGCTTCTTGTTGGCGCTGACCTTGATGAAGAGGTCGGAGCCCGAGATGGGCGTGCCGGCGGCACGGGGCTGCGGCTGTGCCTGCTGGCGCTGGCCGCCGCCGCCGCCCTGCTGCAACTGCCCTGAGACGGTAATCTTCAAGGCACTCGAGGCGATGTTCTTTCCGGCGGCCGTGACGTGGGCAGCCGGGATGGTGAACGTACCATTCTTGAGGGCCACCACGATGTAGGTAAACGTGATGGACGACGACTGGCTGGTATGGCCGTTGACAATCTGGAAGTTCGACTGCGACGAGCGGCTGGGGCCCATCAGCACCTCTAAGGCATCGGGGATGGCTCCGACGCGGAAATCAGAGACGTCCTGTGTGTTCACCGTGTAAGAGAGCCTGAACTGCTCGCCCACGGCAACGTGCGACGGCGCGTTGGCCGTCAGCGTCTGGGCAATAGTCTGGACAGACATGAGCAAAAGAAACAAAGCCCACCCAAGCCCTCCCCAAGGGAGGGATGTTTGAATACCAGACTGGCGGGACTTATAGATACCTGTATATAATCTGTTTCGTTTCATTTCTACGTGTTTATCTATTTAGACATCCCTCCCTTTGGGAGGGCTTGGGTAGGCTTTCTACCAATTCTTTTCTATGCTGCGCTTCTGCGGCCGCTGCTGAGCCTTCTTCATGCGGTCCTGCGTCTGCTTCTCCTGCTGCATGGCGGCATTCAGCAGCTGCTCGGCGTTCTCCTTGCTCATCTTGGGCTCCTGCTTCTGCTGTTCCTGCTTCTGCTTCTCCTGCTGCTGTTTCTGCTGCTGGTCTTGCTTCTGCTGGTCCTGCTTCTGCTGGTCTTGCTTGTTCTGCTGGTTCTGCTGTTGCTGCTTCTGCTGGCGCTTACAGAGTTCCAGGTTGTAGCGGGTCTCGTCGTCATGGGGGTTCAGCCGAAGGCTCTGCTTGTAGGCCTCGATGGCCTCGCCGAACATCTGGTGACGCTGACAGACGACGCCCATGTTATGATAGGCCTTCGACTTACGCAGGCTGTTGGGCTCGCCCTTGGCGGCGCGCTCAAACTCGGCCACGGCGGCCGAGTCCTTGTTCTGCATCAGCAGCGCATTGCCCAGGTTGTAGGAGGCCTGGGTGTTGCGGTTGTTCTTCTCTAAAGCCTTACGGTAGCTCACCTCGGCGTCGGCATAATTGCCTGCACGAAACTGCTTGTTGCCCTGACGGACGTACTGACGGTCGGTCTGGGCGCCGGCGCCGATGGCCACGAGCAACAGCAGGAGCGTGGCGACGGACTTCCGGCGGCTGCCAAACAGCGAGATGTTCTTCAGCAGCGGGTTCTTGCTCTCAAGCAGGCACACCTCGATGATGAGCAGCAGCAGAGCCAGGATGCCGAAAGCCTGGAACTGCTCGTCGTAGTCGCTGTAGACGGTGGCCTTGGTCTCCTTCTTGGCCAGTTTCTCGAGTTCCTGGTCGAGCAGGTCCTGGGCGTTGCTGTTATTCTCGACGTGGATGTAGGCAC
This sequence comes from uncultured Prevotellaceae bacterium, assembly GCA_946617675.1. GTDB lineage: Bacteria > Bacteroidota > Bacteroidia > Bacteroidales > Bacteroidaceae > Prevotella. The sequence goes on from CAMOKH010000105.1 coordinate 7,679, forward strand.
CGCCGCCGGCAGAAGCTATCTGCTTACACATATCCTCGTTGAGGGCCGACATCACCGTCTGCCCCGTGTTGTCGGTCATGTAGTCGCCGGTGTGGGGAATGGGGATGGGAGCCCCCTGCTTGGAACCGATGCCCAGCATGTAGACGCGCATGTCGGCCTTCTTGGCGGCCTCGGCGGCCTCGACGGCACCGCCCTCGTGGTCCTCGCCGTCGGTAATGACGATGATGGCCTTGCCGATGCCCGTCTCCTGGGTGAAGCTGTGGGTGGCCATGTCGACGGCACGGGCGATGTCGGTGCCCTGGGTGCCCATCATCGAGGGGTCGATACTCGAGAGGAACATCTTGGCCGACACATAGTCGCTCGTGATGGGCAGTTGGACGAAGGCGTCGCCGGCAAAGACGATAAGGCCTATCTTGTCGTCAGAGAAGTGGTCGACCAGGTTCTCGACCATCATCTTGGCACGGTCGAGACGGCTGGGAGCGACGTCCTCGGCCAGCATCGAGTTACTGATGTCGATACAGATGATGGTCTCGATGCCACTGCGCTTCTCGTGGCTGATCTTGGTGCCTAACTGCGGACGGGCAAGCATGACGATGAGCAGGGCCAGGGCGGCCTCGAGCAGCCAGAACTTCACCCCGGGACGCCAGCGCGAGACGTCGGGCATGAGCGCCTTCAGCAGCTGCGGTTCGCCAAACTTACGCAACCGCTTCTTCTGGTTGCGATAGGCTACAAACCTGACGATTGCCAACAGTGGTATCAGCAACAGCAGGTAGAGATATATCGGGTCTTCAAATCTAAACATACGTTATGGTATCCTCCTAAATACAGTTATACGCAACAGAAGCTCGAGCAGGAGTGCCAAGACGGCAACAAGCGCGAAATACTGGTAGACATCGTACTTACGGCTGTACTGCTTGACGTTGAGCTTCGACTTCTCCAGCTGGTCTATCTCCTTGTAAATCTGATTCAGCTCCTTGGTGTTCGTGGCACGATAGAAGTCGCCGTCGGTGGCCTTGGCAATACCACGCAGCGTCTCGTCGTCAATCTCGACGGGGATGTTCACGTACTGCACGCCGCCGCCTACTGGCATCGGGTAAGGGGCCACCTTGTTGCTGCCGACGCCGATGGTGTAGACGCGGATGCCAAGGCTCTTGGCTATCTCGGCGGCCGTCATCGGCGAGATGTCACCGCGGTTGTTCGAGCCGTCGGTGAGCAGGATGACTACGCGGCTCTTGGCCTTCGAGTCCTTCAGTCGGCTGACGGCGTTGGCCAGGCCCATGCCGATGGCCGTGCCGTCCTCGATGAGACCGCGCGAGGCGATGTCGGTGCGCACGTTGTGGAGCAGGCTGAGCAGCGAGGAGTGGTCGGTGGTCATCGGGCACTGGGTGAAGGCCTCGCCGGCAAAGATGCTCAGGCCGATGTTATCGTCGGGGCGCCCCGAGATGAACTCAGCGGCCACCAGCTTGGCAGCCTCCATGCGGTTGGGCTTCAGGTCTTCGGCCAGCATCGATGTCGAGACGTCCATAGCCAGCATGATGTCGATGCCCTCGACGGTCCTGTTCTTCCAGGAGTTCTGAGTCTGAGGGCGTGCCAGCACGATGACGACCATCGTGAAGGCAAGCATGCGCAGCAGCATCTGCAGCGGCATGAGCCTCACCTTCCAGCTTTTAGGCGCGTTGCTGAAAGCGAAGGTGTCGGACATCCGCATCGTCGGCTCGCTCTTCTTCCTGTACATCACATACCATATCAGATAGGGTATGAGCAGCAGGAGCAGAAACAGATATTCTTTATTGGCAAATTCCATTTTGTTAGTTCAATAATTGATAGAGTCCATAGAACACATAGCCCAGCAGCACCAGGCAGACGACGACAATGAGCGTGACGACGGCCTTCAGCGTGCGGCGCGTCTTCACCGTACGCTGGTCGGCCTCGGTCAGCTCGGGCTTCACCGTCTCTTCGGTCGGCATGTTCTCGAGTTTTGTCTGGTTGATGAAGTCGATGGCACTGACCAGGTTGGCGTCATTCTCGTTGATCATCGTCGAGTATTTGGCAAACTTCACGAGGTCGGCCGTCGTGAAGAGCTGGCGCAGCTCGGCCTTCATCGTGGCGGCGTCCTTCGACTCGTCGGTGAGGGCCTTCTCCAGACGGTCGATAATCTCTGAGCTGGTCATCTCCATGGCATTGAAGCCGTAGCGGTCTTCAATATACTTACGCAGCGTGTCGGTCAGCTTGGTGTAGTACTCCTTGGCATTCTCGGAGTTCTGCATCTTGTCGGCCTTGATCTGCTCAATCTCCTTCATCGCCTTCTGGTGGGGCAACAGCCGCTTCACGATGCGTATGTGCGTAATAATAGGTTTGTTGTCACGCAGCCGCAGATAGAGATAGTAGCCGACGGCCATCAGCACGAGCGACAAGATGCTCAGCCAGAACAGCGTGCTCCAGTCGCTCCACTGGAAGGGATTATCCTGCACGTCCTTAGGGCCGAAGAACTGGTCCATGCGGGTGGTATCGACCTCAATGCCAACGACTTTCAAGGCGAGGCTCTTGCTTTCGTGCGGCTTCCCGTCGACCTTCACGACGAAGGGTGGCAGGTAGTAGAGCGTGTCGTCGAACGACGTCAGCGTGTAGACCACCTGACGGTCGACGAAGCCGTCGTCGCGACTTTTGGTTCCCATCTCGGTGCTCTTCAGCACTTCAACGCCGGGAATGATTTGCTGGGTGGGCTTGAAGACCGGGAATTCGGCCTTTGCACCCTCCTTCATCGTGGCTGTCACCGTCACGTGTACCTGCTCGCCAATGAACATCTCGATGGAGTCAATGGCTGCCTCTACAGTGACCTGGGCCCGCGCAGCGAGTATCCCCGCAGACAATAATATCAACAATAACGTTCTCTTCATTTCTTTATTTCAGCTTCGTTGCTTAAACAGCCCGAGCAACTGCTTGACGTAGTCCTCGTTGGTGGCTATGCTGACGTTGTCAACATTGCTACGGGTGAAGGTGTCCTTCAGCTCCTTCTGGCGCGCTGTCCAGTAGCGGTTATAGGCCTGGCGCAGCTTCTTCGAACCAGTGTCGATATACTGCTCAAAACCGGTCTCGGCATCGACGACCTTCATCAGTCCCACGTCGGGCAGCTCACGGGCACGCTGGTCGTACACCTGGATGGCTACGACGTCGTGCTTGCGGTTACAGATTTGCAGCGACTGCAGGAAGTCACCACGCACGTAGAAATCGCTCAGTATGAAGGCGGTCGTACGGCGCTTCTGCACACTGGTGAGGAACTCGATGGCCTGGCGGACGTCGGTACGCTTCGACTCAGGCCTGAAGTCCAGCATCTCGCGGATGATGTAGAGTATGTGCTTGCGGCCCTTCTTGGGCGGTATGTATTTCTCAATCTTGTCTGAGAAGAACACGACGCCGATCTTGTCGTTGTTCTGAATGGCCGAGAAGGCTATTGTGGCTGCTATCTCGGTCACCATGTCGCGCTTCATCTGTACCTGAGTACCGAAGTCAAGCGAGCCGCTGACGTCGACAAGCAGCATCACGGTCAGCTCGCGCTCCTCCTCAAACACCTTCACATAGGGGCGGTGGAAGCGGGCCGTCACGTTCCAGTCGATGTCGCGCACGTCGTCGCCATACTGATACTCGCGTACCTCGCTGAACGCCATACCACGCCCCTTGAAGGCCGAATGGTACTGTCCGGCAAAGACCTGCGAGCTCAGTCCGCGCGTCTTGATTTCTATCTTGCGTACTTTCTTGAGTATCTCGCTTGTTTCCATATCAATTAGTAATCATAATTATTCATTACTAATTACTCATTACTAATTTAAGGAACTTCTACCTTATTTATAATCTTAGAGACGATCTCCTCGCTCGTGATGTTGCTGGCCTCGGCCTCGTAGGTCAAGCCGATGCGATGGCGAAGTACGTCGTGAGCCACGGCGCGGACGTCCTCGGGCACGACGTAGCCGCGACGCTTGATGAAGGCATAGGCGCGTGCTGCCTTGGCCAGGTTGATCGACGCACGGGGCGAACCGCCGAAGGCGATCATGTCCTTCAGTTCCTTCAGACCGTAACGGTCAGGATAGCGGGTGGCAAAGACGATGTCGGCTATGTACTGCTCAATCTTCTCGTCGATGTAGACCTCGCGCACTACGGCACGGGCCTTCAGAATCTCGGCTCCCGTCGTGACGGGCTTCACCTCAGGCAGCCCTCCGGCAATGTTTTCGCGGATGATGCGCTTCTCCTCTTCCAGCGTAGGGTAGTCAATGACCACCTTCAGCATGAAGCGGTCCATCTGGGCCTCTGGCAGCGGATAGGTTCCTTCCTGCTCAATGGGGTTCTGAGTGGCCATCACGAGGAACGGGCTCGGCAGGTCGAACGTCTCGCTGCCAATGGTGACCTGCTTCTCCTGCATGGCTTCGAGCAGCGCACTCTGCACCTTTGCCGGCGCACGGTTGATTTCGTCGGCCAGCACGAAGTTAGCAAACACCGGGCCTTGCTTCACCTGGAAGCGCTCGTCCTTCTGCGAATAGATCATCGTACCCGTGACGTCGGCGGGCAGCAGGTCGGGCGTAAACTGTATGCGGCTGTACTTGGCGTCAATCAGCTGCGAGAGCGTCTTGATGGCCAGTGTCTTGGCCAGTCCCGGCACACCCTCGAGCAGGATGTTGCCATCACTGAGAAGACCGATGAGCAGGGAGTCTACCAGGTGTTTCTGTCCTACGATGACTCGGTCCATACCCGTTACAAGGTTGGTAACGAATGCACTTTGCTGTTCAATCCGGATGTTCAGTTCGCGGATATCAATTGATTCTGCCATAATTCTCTTTTATTCCTTTTATTATTTTAGTTTGATTTCTTCTTTTTCTTGAGTTCCAGCTTCGGAATCTTTATCATCTGGCCTTCGCGGAGCGCCGTGCTGGCGGTCAGCCCGTTATACACTTCGATATAGCACTCCATGTCGGGGCCAAGCGTACGGCGGGCAATACGGGCTGTTGTCTCGCCGGGACGTACCTTCACGTCGTAGTCGGCACCGACAATCCGATAGGCTCCCGTACGTACACGGGCATCCATCTGCTCATAGACGTCCGCCTTTTCCGTCTTGGCGGCCTGCTGCGCCTGAGGCTTGGGACGTTCGGCCACTGGCGACTCAACGGCAGCCACCGGCGATTCAACGGCAGCCACCGGTGCGGCTGGCTCTACTTTCTTAGCTGGGGCGTCGGCGTTGTTGTCGGCCGCCTTCTCGGCTTCGCCCGTTTTCAGGGTGTCGGCCGGCAGGGTCTCGCTATTGACTGAGTCGAGGGATTCCGCTTCGACAATCTCCTCTACGGCATCCTCTGCAGTCGGTGCACTCGCCTTTGACTGCCCAAGGAAGTAGCCGACGGCAAGTCCGGCGACAAAGGCTAAAATGCTTATCAGGGGCCATAGCAGTCCACTACGGCGAGTGTTTGTTTCTTCGTGTCTCATATCTTCTGTTGTGGGTTCTTCACTTTCAAAAAATTCCAGTACGGGTTGTTTGTTTGCTGTTTCCGGCTCTGGCTCGGGTTCGGATTCTGATTCTTGCTCGGGCTCTGGCTCGGTTTCTGGTTCGACTACGGGCGTAGGTTCTGGTTCTGGTTCTGGCTCAGGCTCGGCTACCGGCTCAGACTCGGCTACAGGTTCCGGCTCGGGCTCGGCTACAGGCTCAGGCTCGGCTACAGGCTCAGGCTCGGTTTCCGTTTCCTGCACGAGGGTCTCGTCGTCGAAATCGACGCCCTCGTTCAGTACCACCGTCTCAAACTGCGAGAAAGGCTTGTTGACCAGTTCCTTCATCGTCGTGTCGGGCGTAAAAGTAATCTTCCCGTGGCCCTCAATGAGCACGCGCTCACCGGTATTCACGTTGATGCTTTCGCGCGCCTCAATGTCGATGACCTTGAACGTGCCTAAGCCCTTGACCTTCACCAGACGGTCAGACTCAAGCCCCTCCTTCACCACTTCGAACAGCGTAGTGGCAAAGCGCTCAGCGTCCTTCTTCTTCAAGCCGCTCTTAACGGTCAGGACGGCGGCTATTTCCTGTATTGAAATGCGGTCCATTCACTCTTCACTCTTCACTCTTCACTTTTCACTCTTCACTTTTCACTTTTCAGCTTGCCTTTCCACGTCGGACTGATCTTAAAGCCCAGAGTGAGTTTAGGCGGCACCAACATGCGCTGTCCAGTCTTAGGGTTCACCATGATGCGCTCCAGCCGTTTCTTCACTTCGAAACTGCCAAAGTTCTGCACGATGACGGTGTTACCCTCCATGAAGCTGTCGCCCATGGCATCCATTACCTGATACGTCATCTTCTGCGTATCCTGTAACGAATAGCCCATCCGCCGGGCAAGCTCCGCTATGAATTGTTTGTTGTTCACCTAATTCTATTTCTATTTATCACTTTTCACTATTCACTCATCACTTTTCACTCTTCACTTTGACTACTTCGCCGTAGAGGTCAAACTCCTCTGCATCTGTGATGCGTACGTCGTAGAACTGTCCTATCTCAAGCGGTTCGTCAGCCGGTATCAACACCTCGGGGTCGACTTCGGGCGAGCAGAACTCACTACGCCCCACGAAGTAGGCCCCCTCGCGGCGGTCAATGATAGTCCTTAGCGTCTGGCCTATCTTGGCTGCTTCTATCTCGGCACTGATATTCTGCTGCACGCGCATCAGGCGGTCAAGCCGCGCCTTCTTCACGTCGTCGGCCACGTCGTCCTTATAGTGCTCGGCTGAGTAGGTGCCGTCCTCCTCGGAATAGGCAAAGGCCCCCATACGCTCAAAACGTGCCCACTTCGTGAACGCGATGAGCTCGTTGAAGTCGTCGTCAGTCTCACCGGGGAAGCCCACCATCAGCGTCGTACGCAGGTGGATGCCTGGCACTTCGCGGCGCAGCCGCTCCACCAGGTCGTAGGTTTCCTGCTTGGTGATGTGGCGCTTCATGCGCTCCAGCATGTGGTCTGAGATGTGCTGCAGGGCAATGTCAAGATATTTGCAGACGTTCTTGCGCCGCCGCATCACGTCAAGCAGCTCCCAGGGGAAATACGTCGGGTAGGCATAGTGCAGCCTGATCCACTCTACACCCTCAATGTCAGCCATGCGGTCTATCAGCTCGGCAATCTTCTGTTCGCCGTAGAGGTCGAGACCGTAGTACGTCAGTTCCTGGGCTATGACCTGAAACTCCTTCGTACCGCCCTTCACCAAATGCCTCACCTCGTCGAGAATCTCCTCCATCGGCCGACTCTGGTGGCGACCTGTTATCAGCGGGATGGCGCAGTAAGCACAGTGACGGTCGCAGCCCTCACTGATTTTGATGTAGGCATAATGGCGGGGGGTAGTCAAGTGTCTAGCCCACCCAAGCCCTCCCGAAGGGAGGGATGTTTGGTTACCTGTAGTGGCGGAGACAGGTATCTTGACATCCCTCCCTTCGGGAGGGCTTGGGAGGGCTTTCAGCAGTTCCTTATAGTTGAACTTCCCGTACCAACCGTCCACTTCGGGAATCTCAGCTTCAAGGTCGGCTAAGTAACGTTCTGACAGGCAGCCCATAACGTAGAGCCGCTCAATACGTCCTTCAGTCTTTGCCTGGGCAAATTCCAGAATCGTATTGATGCTCTCCTCCTTAGCGTCGTTGATGAAGCCACAGGTGTTGACGACGACGATTTCACCCTGGGGGTCGTCGCTATCGTGCGTACACCGATAGCCGTTGGCCTCCATCAGCCCCATGAGCATCTCGCTGTCAACGAGATTCTTTGAGCATCCAAGCGAAATAAAATCTATCGTCTTCAACTTATTTACGATTTAACGATTTTCAATTTTCGATTTATCACTTAAACAGTGAGTCTACAAACTCGCGGTTGCTGAACAGCTGAAGGTCCTCCATGCCTTCACCCAGACCAATGTACTTCACAGGCACCTTCAGCTGGTCGCTGATGCCGATAACCACGCCACCCTTAGCCGTACCGTCAAGTTTGGTGATGGCCATACTGGTAATCTGGGTGACGGCCGAGAACTGCTTGGCCTGCTCGAAGGCGTTCTGTCCGGTCGAGCCGTCGAGCACAAGCATCACCTCGTCGGGGGCCTCGGGCAGCACCTTCTTCATCACGTCCTTGATTTTCTTGAGCTCGTTCATCAGCCCGACCTTGTTGTGCAGACGACCGGCAGTGTCAATCAGCACCACGTCGGCACCATTGGCCTTGGCGCTCTGCAGCGTGTCGAAGGCCACCGAGGCGGGGTCGCTGCCCATTTGCTGCTTCACCACAGGCACGCCCACGCGCTCGCCCCAGATGCACAGCTGCTCAACGGCAGCAGCACGGAATGTGTCGGCAGCGCCCAGGTACACTTTCTTGCCAGCCTGCTTGAACTGCCACGCCAACTTGCCGATAGTCGTGGTCTTGCCCACACCGTTGACGCCTACGACCAGTATGACGTAGGGTTTGTGGTCGCTGGGCAGGTCCCAGTTCACGTTATCCTCAGAGTTGTTCTCAGCCAGCAGCGAAGCTATCTCTTCGCGCAGTATGCGGTTCAACTCACTGGTGCTCACATATTTGTCGCGCGCCACGCGCTCTTCGATGCGACGAATAATCTTCAGGGTCGTCTCCACGCCCACGTCGCTCGTTATAAGCACCTCTTCCAGATTGTCGAGCACGTCATCGTCGACCTTCGACTTACCGGCAACAGCACGCGCCAGCTTGTCGAACACCGAGGTCTTGGTCTTCTCAAGCCCTTTGTCGAGCGTCTCTTTGTTCTTTTTACCAAAAAATCCGAATATTCCCATATAGCTATATCTGTTTCAAAATGCAAAGTTACGGTAAAAAAGGGAAACGACCAAAGGGCAGGCCCTCATTTTTCCGTTATTACATAAACTTTCACAGTTTTTCAATCTTCTGACGGCCCTGACAGCCGATTTCGCCCGTGCCGACTTAGCCCGGAGGAAACGCCGCATCAGCACCGAGGAAACGCCGCATCAGCACCGAGGAAACGTCGAATCGAGCACAGCCCCCCACCCCATGACAATGACAGATGACAGATGACAGTTTATTTAAAATGAGGTTTGCACCCTCTGACCCCCGACGGAGAGAATAAGAACTAATAGTTATTATTATATATATAATATTATATATATATTATAATATATATATAATATTAAATTTTATTTCACACTTTACTCAACCCCTAATTCAAAAAACTGTCATCTGTCATCTGTCATCTGTCATCGACTTTTTTGCCATTTTCTTTTGCAGGTTCAAATTTTATGATTACCTTTGCACCGCCGTTGGAGGAGTCCCCACTTGTAGACAGGGGTACCGGCGGAAAGACAAATCGCATAGAAATATGAAAGTAATGAAATTCGGCGGAACGTCCGTAGGTTCCGTGAAAAGCATTTTAAGCTTAAAAGAGATTGTAGAGGCAGAAGCCGGACGGGGGCCTGTCGTAGTTGTAGTCAGCGCCCTCGACGGCATCACCGACAAGCTCATTGCCACGTCGGAGATGGCACGTAAGGGCGACGACCGCTATCGCGAGGAGTTCGACGCGATGGTGAAGCGCCACCACCAGATGATTGACACCGTCATCCTGGACGACCGTAAGCGCATCGACTTATTTAATAAGGTAGACCAGCTCTTCGACCAGCTGCGCAGCATCTACTATGGTGTCTACCTCATCCACGACCTGAGTGCCAAGACCCAGGATGCCATCATCAGCTACGGCGAGCGACTGTCGTCGAACATCGTGGC
>CAMOKH010000106.1 GCA_946617675.1 uncultured Prevotellaceae bacterium
TTTATGAACGGCGAGGACGAGAAAGTCTTGACAAATGATCCTACGGCTACTACTAAAGCCACCATAAAATCTCCTGTTGGTGAATATGAAATTGTAGCTTCTGGCGCTGAGGCCAAGAATTACACCTTTGAATATCAAAATGGTACGCTGACAGTCACCAAGGCCCCGCTGACAGTATCGGTTGGTGAGTACACCAAGAAACAAGGCGAGGCTATTCCTGAGTTTACTATAGGCTACGATGGATTCAAGAACGATGAAACAGAAAAAGTCCTGACATCAAAGCCCACAGCAACGACTACAGCAACAGATGCTTCGGAGCCAGGAGAGTATGACATCGTAATAAGCGGTGGCGAGGCCGAGAACTATGAACTGACGTACGAGAACGGTACGCTAACAGTCGTGATGGCAGATGCCTTAATCATCACAGCCAATAGTTATACCCGCGTCTACGGCGACAACAATCCCATATTTGAATACTCAAGTGAAGGAGCTCAGCTGGAGGGCACACCTGAACTGTACTGTGAGGCAACGATAACATCGCCTGTCGGAACCTATCCCATCGTCATCAAGAAAGGTAGTGTAACGAACTACAACGACAACTATGTAAATGGGACTCTGACAATCATACCTGATACGCTGATTGTGACTGTCGCTGATACGATAAAGGAACAGGGACAGGAGAACCCAGTCTTTGAATTACTGTATGAAGGCTGGAAGAATAATGACACGGAAGATGTTCTGATAGCAAAACCCGTCGCCACGACTTCTGCCACCACTGAAAGCCCTGAAGGACAATATGCCATAGAAATCTCTGGCGGTGAAGCACAGAACTATGTGTTCCAATACAAGGAAGGTGTGCTAACGATTGTTACACCGTCTGGCCTGACTGTTGTTACAGGAGGACGCCCGTTCGATGTTTACACAGTGACTGGCCGTAAGGTGCGTCATCAAGTTACATCATTGAAGGGTCTCGCACCTGGTGTTTACATTGTAGAGGGTAAAAAAGTAATGGTGAAACAATGACCATAGTGGCTATTACCTAACAAGAAGGAAAAGCATGGAAAAAAGTTTGACGATAATAGTCATTGCAATTGCGTTCGTCTTTTCTCTTGGCTGCCAAAGAGGCAATCGGGTTCACTCTGCCGAATCGGTAGCCATAGAGAAAGAAAACGCATCATCATCAACAGAGAGCCTGACTGAACGGTCAGAGGATGGACGTGTATGGATGGAAGTGGACACGGTTAGCCATGCGCTTGTCGGATTTGCCCGGGTTGCGGGAGAGCCCCTTGTTGATACGCTGATACACTATGACCCTGCTTTAGAAATCTATCCTAAACGAGTTCATTCCATCAGTACAGATAATGGCAAAACGTTCTATCTGCTTATCTATTCGCAAGGGCATCTCCTTTATTTTGATGAGGCAATGACATGTACTTTCGAAGAACATGGTCTGCAGCCCGCCTCGCTCTTCTCAACAGAAGGGCAAAAGGATAGCGTAATAAGCTGCATGTGGTACGACCAGCTGGTAGAGGCCAGTGAGGGCTTTCCGTTTGATGATTTTGACGAAGATCGCTTCGGCATTCACTACGACCAATCTACCAAACGCCTTTATAGCCCCATCATGGAGAATCACGAGGAAGGCTCTGGCTATGAGAACTGTCTACGCTACACAGGACGCTACACCGTCTTTCAATTCAACGGCAAGGAATTTGTCAAAGCTGGCGAAGACGGAGCTTGGTGGCTAAATCCTGAATTGCGGAACTACAAGCGTACCGTCAGCAATCGCAAGACTGCTGACGGTATAGAGCAAGTTGACCTAATGGCCGACGGCACCCTACGCCGTACTTTCTGGAAAGGGGCCAAGACACTTGATGACCTACGTTACAGGCCATGATGCAGGTATCGAAGGACTAAAGCAATTATTATCTATAAAATAGGTATAAACTTCTCTACCCGGACGCGCCGGATCGACGGTTGGAAGATTGCGGAATAACGGAGTACTATTCGCCTTTTGGCGTGAAGCAGAGCATCCAGCGGTAGAGGTTGCAGCCTACGAAGTTGCCTAAGACCTCGGCGACGTAGACCACCAGCACGGATACGTTCACTTTATCCATCGCTCAATGTGGCAGGTGTGCTGCTTGGAGTGGCTGTCATAATTGATGCCTACAAGCAGCATCTCGCCGGTGTATTGCTCCACCTGCTGTGGGTAACAGCGCGCTTTGATCTGGTCGATGGCGGCACGGGCCGTGCAGTCCTTCTTCAGTTCGACGACCAAGGCAGGCTTCGCCACGTTCTTACGCGGCAGCAGCACAATGTCGGCATAGCCCTTGCCTGTGGGCAGTTCACGGAGCATGTGGTAGTCGTTGCGAGCATAATAGTAGGCAATGCTGATGACGCAGGAGAGCGCATTCTCATCGTTATACTTGAACATGCTGGCGTTCTCGCTGTGCAGTGCTTCCAGGTGTGCCGCCACGTAGTCGGCATCACCACGCAGGGTAGCATTAAGCAGTTTCTCCGACTGGTCAAGGGCCTTGGCGACAAACTCCCAGCGGTTCTCCTTCACGGCGTTCACCATCTCGCCCCCCACCTCCTTGTTGGGTATGTAGCATTCGTCGCGCCGCCAGTCATAGCCTAAGTATCCTAAGTGGATGAGCACGGTATAGACATCGTCGCGGTTCTTCACTATCGACATGTCGTTCTGGAAGCGCGTGGGGTCTACTTTCTCCCTTCCGCCGGCCAGCATCTCGACGATGCCGTCCCTGAGACCGTCGAAATTCATATTGATATAGTTCGTCATGGCCTCGAACGACCCCGTCCCCGTCCAGTAACTACGGCAGCGGTGGCGACTGACGGCCTGCATCACCGAGTTGGGATTGAATATCGACGGCTCGTCGCCTATCTGGTAGCCGTCGTACCACCGTGCCAGTTCGTCATAGTCCATGCCATGCTCCTGGGCCAACGTGCGCACCTCCTCGCTGGTGAAGCCGAAAAAGCGTCCCATCGGTCCCGGCTCCACCATCGAGTATTCTATGAAATTGTTCAGGGCCGACTCGGTCTTGTATTTCTTGATGGGCAGAATGCCGGTCATATAGACACCGGCAAACACGTCGACAGCCGCCACGTCCTTGAACATGCGACGCAGCAGGTCGACGAAGCTGTCTTTCACCGCTGGCTGGTCCTCGAAGATGCGGATGACCGCATCCCACTCGTCGATAATCATCACAAAGCGGTCGCCTGTAGCGTGGACGACGCGCTGCAGGTAGACCATCAAGTGCTCGCCCTCGGTATAGGGAACCTCCGGGTAGGCCGCACAGATGTCGGCGATAAGAGCCCGCTGAATGCCCGTCACCACGTCGCGGCCCTCCACGCCGGAGGTGAATGCCGTCATGTCGACATAAATGACGGGATACTTGTTCAGGTGCTCCTCGAACGACGGGTGTGCGGCAATTTCCAAGTCGGCAAAGAGCGCCCGAGAGTCGCACGAGTGGTCGTAGTAGGCACACAGCATTTCGGCCGCCATCGACTTGCCAAATCGGCGGCTACGCGTTACACAACTCATCTTCCTGCGTGTGAACAGCGTGCTGTTCACCACGGCTATCAGTCCGCTCTTATCGACATACTCGCTATTGCGAATCTGGCGGAAGCCTTCATTACCTTTATTTATATACAGTCCCATTGTGATGATACTCTTAATGAACGCCACCAATGGCATTCCGTCGGCAAAGTTAAGGAAAATCCCGCAAACAGACAAGTGTTTGCGGGATTTTCTGCGGTTATTTTTCGAACCACTCCATGAGTTTCTCCTGAACCTCTTTCGGGAATGCTATTCTCAGATAGAAGCTGCTCGGCTTCGAGGCGTCCTGGTGCTGGAACGATGCATCGTACCTGTACCACTCGTTATCCTTCCAATAACGGTAATGGTAGGTGAAGTCATAGTTCCACAGGCCGACATCGAGTCCTGAGGCTTCAATTCCATAACTACCTACTTCGATTTCGGAATACCCGACAGGGACAAAGACAATCTTATCGTTAATAAAGTCGAAATCCGTAACAACGCCAATTTGGGTTTTCAGTTTACCCGGGTCTACCTGCGCCGAGAGGTGGTGCAACTCATAGTCGCCATCGTCCCAGTCCAGTCGGCGGTCGTCGGTCAATGTTACATTGGTCACGCGGGCAGCAGGTTTCCCCTGGTCGTTGCGATACTTCTCGATATCGAACTCCAGCGTGTAGGTCCGCTTGCCTGCAAGAGGGTACATGTCGTAGATAGGAGACATTGTATCTCGATAAGTTGTAATCTCCTCGTCGTCGGCATGTACCACAACGTGTATGGCTTTCTGAGTGGCAACAGCCTTTACCCGCTGCGGTGCGTATTGTGCGAGATCCTCGTCCTCATCTTTGTCCCAATAGTTCACGCCCCATACTTCGGGTGTAGGTCCCTCGCCAATACCAAGCTCATGTTCGGGGTTTGTATCCTTGCTCGAAGTGCATTTCAATCCGTCGGCAACAATTCTACAGCGGAAGGTCTCCACCGGAATAGCCTCGCCCTCGGCAGGTCCTGGGTCATAGTTGCCGTCCTGAGTGAACTCGATGAACGCGGTGGCCTTGTCGCCTGTAGGCAGTTTGCCCTCGACGGTAATGAAGCTGTTGTAGGGCGAGCCGGTGTTGGGATCGACGGTGACGGTGATGGTCTTGTCGCTGATGCTGGCCCGGACATAGTCGCCATTGCCACCGACGGTGATGTCGGTCAGGTTGGTCTCGGTGATGGTGACAGTCTGCGTGCCGCCCTTGGCGTCGAACGTCAGCTTCTCGGGGTTCGTCTTGAAGACGAGGCGGGCCTGCTGGACGACAATGCTGTCCTCGACGAGGACGGCGCCGTCCTTCGTCTTACCCGTGACGAAGATGGTGGCCTTGCGGTTGGGCACGTTGGCGGGCAGGGCCTCCCAGTGTACGCTCAACTCGCCTTCAGAGTCAATGCGGATGAAGGTAAGCCACGGGGCGTCGGCCTTCAGCTCGACATTCTTCATGTTGGGCACGAAGTTGACGGTCTTGTGCGACATATCCTCGGTGGCCGCGATGCGCTTCTCGCTGATGTCGATGCGGGCCTTGCCGATGGAGATTTCCTCGCCCTTGCCCACGAGCACGGGGTGGCCCCAGTAACGTATCTGCGGGAAGACGGTGTAGGTGGTGCCCTCGTCCTTATGCGGGTCGAGCGTCTCGAACACATGCTTGTACGACTTGAGGACGCGGTCGTTCCAATAGCTGGTGTACCAGAAATCCTCGGTCTGCTTGTCGTCGGCATCAAACACTGCGAAGCCTATCCTCACGGGCAGCAGCAGACTGCGCGAGACGGGCGACTCGACGGTGAAGCGGTAGGGCTCGTACTTCTCGTCGTGCCACTTCAGGCTGCTGATGTTGGGCACGATGCCTAACATCTTGGCCTTGGCGAGCGAGAACGAGAGCTTGGGCGTCCACGCCCACTTGCCGAAATTGGCGGCGAACGACAGGTTGACGGGCAACGACAGCGTGACGGTCTCGTCGAAGTTCAGGTCGCTGTACAGGTTCGGGGTGTCGATCAGCGGCAGATAGGCGTCGTCGGTAAAGATGGGCACGTCGAACTCAGACTTCAGTCCGGCGTCGAGCCTGAGGGCCACACTACCCTTCTTCTTGACGATGGGGATGTTGCAGGCTACCTCGGCCTGGGCGTAGATGCCCGTGCTGAGGGCGAACTTGCCGGCGGCGAGCGTCCACGAGGTGGTGTCGCGGCTGGTGAAGTAGTTGTAGCGGTAGAAGTCCTCCCACGTGTTCCAGAAGATGTCGCGGTCGTACTGGTAGGTGGTGTTGATGGTGTGGGCGTTCTGCCAGGCATAGCTGGTTGTCAGCGTGCCCTGCGCCTCGAAGTAAAGCCCGAAGGAGAAGTCCGCCCAGAAGGGCCCCATGTTGACGGCCAGCTTCTTGCCACCCTCCTTGAGTGCGTACTTCACACCCTGCTTCACCAAGTCCTTCGCGAAGGTGAAGGGCACGTCGGCGTGGGCAGTCACGGCGCCGGTGAGCCCCAGGCTCACGTCTATCGTGTTGTTGAACTTCGCTACCTGGTAATAGCGGTCCTGGTTGCAGAGCAGGTTCAGGTAGAGGAAGCAGCGCAGGTCGACCGTCGACTGCAGCGAGCCGCCGAAGTCGAGCGAGCCGTCGAGGGAGATCTGCACCGGCGAGTCGTCGGGCAGCGTCTTGTACTGGCCCGAGAGCAGCGAGAGCGACGCGGTCAGCGCGGGCAGTTCTATCGGGTCCTTCGACTCGTAGCTCCAGTCGGCATCGTCGGCGGCGCGTCGGCTCTGGGCCGCCTCGTCCTTAGGTATGCCGCCCGACTTAAGCACGAGCACGTCGTAGACGTCCCTCACGTCGAGTGCCTCGGTGCTGACGGTGTAGCCGTCGGCGCCCTGCGTGACAGCGGTGACCAGTCCGCCGAAGCCGTCAGGAATGTATCGGCTCGGCTCCTCGATGAGCAGCTTCTGGCCCTTCTTGGGGATGAGGGCCTGCGGCGTACCGGGGGCCAGGCGTATCCAGTAGAGCGAGTCGCTGGCTACGATGTATTCGGCTATCGACTTATCGGGTATGACGACGTCGCTCTTCACCTTGTTTTCAGGGGTGACGAAGGCGATGGAGTCGATGGCCGAGATGGGGATGCGGAAGACGGAGTCGAGAGCGTAGACCTCCTGCACGACATAGTCGTCGTGCTCGACGCCGAGGGTGTCCACTCGCGAGTACTCGAACCGCTCGATGTCGCCGTAGAAGAAGGCGTTGAACTGTCCGTCGTTGCGGAAGATGTAGAGCGCGTCCTGCGCCTGCTGGGCAGCGATGGGCAGGGCGTAGGCTACTGACATCAGTGCTATAAAGAATAAGTTACGCAAGTGTCTCATCGCTTCATAATCTTATAGGTTATGTTGTCGGCCTTCACGATATAAACGCCCTGGGGCAAAGCGGCGAGAGAGAGACGGTAGGTGCCTGCATGACGGGCCGTCAGCTGTCGCACGAGCTTGCCGTCGAGTGAATAGACGCCGACTGCAGCACCGGCCTTCAGACCGCTGATGACGAGCTCGCCGTCCTCATAATCCACGGCAGCGGGCTCGGCCTGCAGTTCGCTGACGCCCGTCACGCTACGCTTCTCGTAAGTGAAGCGCAGGATGTCGGACAGACGGTAGGTGACGTCGGCCTTGGCCGAGACGACGCGCAGGTTAGCGCCCTCGAAGCGCACCTGGGGCCGCTCGGCGAGCATATAGGTGGTCAGCACGTGGTTCTTGGTCTCGACGACGAGGTAGTTGCGGTCCACCAGCGGGCCTGGGTCGGGCTCGGTGTCGCCCTGTCCGGCCACAGGCGGGGTGAAGAGGTAGACCGTCGGCCGGGCGTCGGTGTTGTCATTGACGCTGCCGCCCGTGCAGGCCAGACGACCGTCGCTGAGCACCGTCCACGAGGCCGAGAGCAGGTTGTGGCTGAAGCCCGTGGCCGTGGCCAGCGTCCACTCGTCGGTGTCGTAGTTCAGGCTGATGAGGTGGAGCGTCTGACGGGCTGCCGGTCCGCTGGCGCCGATGAGGTAGGCCTCCTGGCGTATGCTGTTTGTCAGCACGCCGCCGCGCCACGTGATGGTGCGCCCCTCGTCGTCGGCGGTGGGTATGACGACGTTCTGAAAGCGGTAGAGCCCCATCTGGTCGAGGTTGAGCATGTAGAGGCGGCAGCCGTCGGCAGCACGCGAGAGCAGCAGGTAGCAGTTATAGCCGCTGTAGACGACGTGGTAGTCACTCGGGCGCACGTCGTCGGACAACGGTAAGAGGCTGTTCTCCGACGTGAAAGGCAGGGCGAGGTAGCGCGTCTCGCCCGTCGCCGGACTGTAGCGGTCGACGAGCAGCTGCTCGCCGTCGTCGTCGGTGTAGTAGCCGAAGCTCTGTCCGCGCTCGTTCAGCGACGAGAAGGCGTAGATGTTGCCGTCGGCATCGTACATCATGTAGGGACTGGTGCGCCCGTCGGTCTGAGCCACAGCCTTGAACGACGCGCCGTCGTAGAAGTCCATCGTCGGGTCGTCGGCATACCAGTTGCCACTGACGTAGACCTGGCTACCCACGGCCATGGCCATGCTCTGGGCGCGGGCGGTGGTCAGCTGCGGCCCGGTGGCGAACGTCCGCGTCGTAGGGTCGTAGATGTCGGTGACCTTCGTCTGGCCAACGCCACCAGCTGAGGCGAAACCGCCGCCCACCATGTAACGGCCGTTGCTGAGGCGCACGGCGAAGGCGCCGTCGTGGGCGCTGGCGATGGGGATGGTAGTCCACGTGCCGTTCTGCCACAGCTCGGCGGTCTTGGTCAGCTGGAAGCCCGTGGTACGTCCGCCGACAACCACCAGGCCGTCGCCCGAGGGAAACGCCTGGTGGGCCATGCGGGCCACGGCCATGTCAGCCGCCTGCTCATAGCGGAGCGTGGCACGTACCCCCTGGCGCGGGTCGTCGGCACGGGTCGTCCGGTGGGGCTTCTCCTTCAGCGCCACCTTGACGGGCCTCACGGCGGCCATGCTGAGCAGCGGCCACACCAAGAGGCTGACGATAGACAACACTATTCTGTTCATCTTATTCGTATAATTCGTTTAATTCGTAGTAGATATTACTCTGCCTCGATGACAGAACCCTTACCACCGCCGCTGCGCTCGGCGCTGCGAGCCGACCACGCAGACGGGCTGGCCAGGCCGTCGCCGTCCTTGAAGATGCGGTACGTGCCGACCTTCATCAGACGGTTGTTGGGGTCGTTCTTCTCGAGCATCAGGATGCCGGTGTAGAAGTCCTTGATGCCGTCGGCGGTCATCGTGCCCGAGACAATCTCGGCCATCTTGTAGGTGGCGTTCTCACTCGTATTGGCTCCGTTCATGACGGCAAAGATGGTGAACTGGTCGCCCTTGCCCATGACGACCATCTGGGTCTTGTCGCTGAGGTTGCCTGACTGGCGGTACTGGTAGTTGATGGTGTTCTTCTGCTTGTCCTGGTCGGTGAAGTTCATGATCTGGTCGGCCAGACCGCCGCTCCACGAGTAGCCGTCGCTGGTGTAGACCGGTTCGTGCTGATGGCTGGTGAAGGAGCCGTCGATGGTGGGCGGCGTGCTGCCGGCGTAGATGGGCATGTGGGTGGTCATCTTCGAGAGATACTCCTGCGGAATCTGCTGCGTGATGCGCTGGTCGAACTCAGCCTCGTAGGTCTCGACATAGTCCAGCTCGTCCTGCGTCACCTTCAGCTCCGTGCCGTCGGTCTTGTAGATGGTGTACCAGTATTCCTCGCTGGCAGCCCTCTTGGCCATCAGGCGAGCCAACTTTGTTGCCGTCAAGCTTCGGCTGTCGTCGGTATAGATTCTGGGATTCCACGTAGTGGCGGGACTGGTGCCGTCACCGTCCTTGCCGATGGCATATTCCTCGATATTGTTGTTCTCGTCGAGCGAGGCCTCGGCAATGTAGAGGTTTTTCAGCGTTCCGCCGCTAACCTCGCCCGACATGATGTAGGCAAAACGGATGAAGATGCCCCATGATGGTATCTCGGTAGTCACAACGAAGCCGACGGTAAAGCTGCTACCCGAACCGGTAACATGAGCTTTCATACCCTGAGTGCCCTGATACATGGACGAGCCGACGGCGTAGTCGGCACCCTCCTCGTCAATGGCGTACATATCGACATAGACGCTGCTGCCCGACTGTCCGGCGAACTTGACGACCAACTCTGCATTTTCGACGATGTCATCCAGGTCGGCATCCTCCGGGTCTGTGCTCCAGAACTTCACGAGCTTTGGGGGCTTCAGGCTGAATGTGCCGTTGAGTGTAGGCGCACTGGAGCCTGTGTAGATGGGCATACCCGCATCCTTCAGAATGCTGACGAACGGTGAACTGAGGTCGAGTGGGTCAACCCTGAAATCATCGCCGGTGTCGGGATTGTCGGGGATGTCAGGATCGGTATTCTTCTGGTAGCCCGGCGACATGTGGTCGAAGAGGGCGGCGGGTATGTCGACCGTATTACCATTCTTATAATGTACGCGTATGCCCTGAGCCTGGGCGGTGGGCAGTCCTGCCCAGAGGAGCAGGGCTGCGCAAGCGGTTCTTAATATGCTGATTGTTCTCATTTCTTCAAGAATTTAATGTTGGTACTTCCTGCTTTCACGATATACAGACCGGGACGGAGGGCATTGAGCGGGAGTTCGAGACTGCCGTCGCTGCCAATGCGGTTCTGGCTGACGACTCGACCGCCAGCGGTATAGATATAGACGGGCTCGCCGGGACGGCAGCCGCTGAATACGAGGGCGTCGTCGCGGCGGCTGACGCTGCCCTCAGCCTCGGGCTGAACGGGGCTAACGGTCTCCTCGATGGCCGTGGTGCCACCGGCATTGAGCGTGAACTTCCAGATTTTCATAGTCTCGAAGGTCATCACGCCGCGGCTCGACGTGACGGTGGTCTCGGCGCCGAGCAGGCGTACCTGAGGCTTCTCAGAGAGCTTATAGCCCACGGTGCCGCCCATGTCGAGCGTGTACCACAGCGTGAATTCGTCGATGACGTCGTAACCAGGGTCATCGGGGCCGGGCGTCGGGGTGTCGTCATCGTAGCCGGGCTGCGGGTCGTACGGTTCATCCTCCAGTGGTTTGGCAGGCTCCACGTCGGTCAGGTCGGCGTTGAACGATATGCGGTAGTTGCCACGTCCCTCACCGCGGTGTACTTTAATCAGGTAGTCACCAGCCTCCACGTCTTTAGTAACCAGTGACCCCAAGTACCAGCTTGGATTTATGTGGAAGTTGCCTTGCGTGCGCTCCCAGTAGTTAGAGCGGTCGGCCTGATAGTAGTACAGGCGCACGTCGTCGATGCGCAGGTTGTCGCCGGGCTGGATGTTGATGGTCAGCGTGCCGGTGCCGGTCATCGTCACCTCGTACCAGTCCTCGCTGTCCTCATTACCGTTAGCGTAGCCGTAGCCGAGATGGCCTGACAGGGTCTTGCCCTTTGCCAGTTTCGTTGGCTTCTTCCAGTCGTTCTCTGCCTGACCGTCGTCGGGCAGCGGGTCCTGTTCGAAGTCATACTTCAGCGAGTAGGCACCGTAGCCCTCGCCGCGTTTCACCTTCACCAGGTAGTCGCCGGGAGCCACGTCGGGGACGGTCAGCGTGCCCTGATACCAGCCGGGGTTAATCCAGAAGGTGTTCGACGTGCGCTCCCAGCAGTTGGAGCCGTCGCTCTGGATATAGTAGAAGCGGATGTCGTCGACGCGCAGGTGGCTGTTGACATCGGTTGGCGTGTAAGTGAGGATTACCTTACCGTCGCAGGGTACGCTGATGCGGTAGAAGTCGACGTCGTCCTCGCTACTCTTCTGATAGCCGTAGCCCAAGTGTCCCTGTTTCTCCTGTCCTCGGGCCAGGTAGTTGTTGTCGCGACCTTCTTTCCAGTCGTTGTTAGGCTCGGCGTCGTTCTTGTATGCCTGAGGCTCAAGGGTGTAGGTCAGCTCGTAGCCGCCATAGCCCTCGCCACGCTTCACCTTGACGAGGTAGGTGCCAGGAGCCATGTTGGGTATGTTCAGGTTGCCCTCAGACCAGCTGGGGTTGATCCAGAAGTTGTGGTCTTTGCGCTCCCAGTAGTTCGACCCGTCGCTCTGATAGTAGTAGAGGCGCAGGTCTTCAATACGCAGGGTCTCGCCAGGCTTGATGTTGATGTTGACGGCACCGTCGCGCTTCACCTCGAACGTCCAGAAGTCGTCGTTGTCCTCGCTGCTCTTCTGGTAGCCGTAGCCCAGGTGCCCCTGCATCGTCTTGTTCAGGGGGAGTGTGCCGGGCTTCTCGTCTGACAGTGGGTTCCAGCCGTCGGGCTCGTGGTCGTTGGCGTAGGTATTGGCCGTGAAGGTGTAGGTCAGCTCGTAGCCGCCATAGCCCTGGCCACGCTTCACCTTGACGAGGTAGGTGCCGGGAGCCAGGTTGGGTATGTTCAGGTTGCCCTCATACCAGCTGGGGTTGATCCAGTAGTTGTGGTCGGTGCGCTCCCAGTAGTTCGAGCCGTCGCTCTGATAGAAGTAGAGTCGCAGGTCTTCGATGCGCAGCGTGCTCTCGGGCTTGATGTTGATGTTGGCCACACCGTCGTCGGCAACGGTGAACGTATACCAGTCGTCATCATCTTCGCTGCCCTTGGCGTAGCCATAGCCGAGATGCCCTTGCACGGTATGGTTCAAAGGCAGCGTGCAGGGCTTCTCGTCGGACCGTGGGTCCCAGCCGTCAACCTCGCTATTATTCGCGTAGGTGCTGGGCGTAAACTCCACCTTGATGGTGTACTGCGCCGCGCCCTCGCCATGCGTCACCTTGAGAAGATAGGTACCGGGAGCCATGTCGGGGACCTTCAGTTCGCCCTCATACCAGCTGGGGTTTATCCAGAAGTTGTTCGACGTGCGCTCCCAGTAGTTCGCCCCGTCGCTCTGGTAGTAGTACAACCGCAAGTCTTGGACTCGCAGGCCGCTTCCCGGTGTGATGACAATCTTGGCAGCACCGTCTTCTGTGACGGTAAACTTCCAGAACTCCGTCTTCCTGTCCGTCGAAAGCTGTCCGCTCTTCTCCTGCCCTAACGGCAGCTGCGTGGCTTCAGTCCACGTTGTTCCCTGCGCCAGCACACCCATCGGCAATGCCAGTAGCAGGGCAATCAAAAGATGTAGTCTTTTTCTCATATTATTATTGGTTTTAGGGTTTTTATGGCGTAAAGTTAGGCATAATCTACAAGACCCGTGTCGCACCATCACAAAAGTTATTCCCATATTCACAAATTACAGAAACTTTAACATTCCCATATTCACAATCCACCATTCCCATATTCACAATCAACTCATAATGAACGTGTTAAGCCGAATACCACGACAACGGCGGTTTGGGAGGGGCGGCCATTGTCTTTGCACGGAAGAACACGGAGAAGCACAGTCTTTCTGCCCCCCCGGCAGTGTCCATCCGCGTTCATCCGTGCCTAAAAAAATGACGGCAACACAAATTTTAGCCGCCGACGTTTGCAACTAACGGGAAAAAAGCGTAACTTTGCACGCGACTATGGTTGAAAACCTCGTAACGTCGATGCCGATGTACGTCTGTACGTTCTGGTCGGTGCTGCTCTTGGTGGATGTCCTGAACAACAGACAGACCGCCAAGAAGCGGCTATTGGCGTATATGCTGACGACCACGGCGCTCTACGCCTGCCACTACATCTTCTTCAACCGCCAGACGACGCTGATACCCTTCACCAACACCGTCTACACGGTAGCCAACCTGGCCGTGTTCCCGCTCTACTATATCTATCTGAAAGAGGTGACCGAGCCGACGTGGAACCACCGCTGGCAGTGGCTGCTGCTGGTGCCGGCTGCCGTGGGGGGCCTGGCCGTGGGCACGCTCTACGCCCTGATGGAGCCCGCCGAGCGGACGACGTTCATCAATGACTACCTCTACCACAACCAGATGGCCACTCAGGGCGGACTGGTCTGGTGGCAGGGGGCCGTCCACCAGACGGCCAAGCTGGTGTTCGCCCTGCAGATACCGCCCGTGCTGGTGCTCGGCCTGCGAAAGATACGCCGCTACAACGAGACGGTGGAGGCCTGCTATGCCGACACCGACGACCGCCGGCTCCACCTGATGACGACCATCCTGCTGCTGTTTGTGGTCACCTCGTTCATATCGTTCGGCGCCAACGCCCTGGGCCGCTATCGCTTTGCCGACTCCACGTGGCTGCTGCTCGTGCCGTCGGCGGTGTTCTCAGTACTGCAGTTCATGCTGGGCTACGCCGGCTATCACCAGCGGTTCACCGCCAGCGACCTGGTGCGCGACATGCGCATCGCCGAGGACAACCCTGAACCCAGCGCCGCCAGGGAGGACGTGAACGAGGGCACACAGCCCGGCAAGATGGCCGAACTGCAACAGAAGCTGACCGACGCCGTCGGCCGCGACCACATCTACCTGCAGCCCGACCTAAAGATTACCGACGTGGCAGCCCTGCTGCACACCAACCGCACCTACGTCTCGCGGGTGCTGAAGGAGCAGATGGGCACGACGTTTGCCGACTTCATCAACCGCCAGCGCATTGACTACGCCTGCCAGCTGATGAGTCGTCAGCCCGACCTGCCAGCGAGCGAGGTGGCCGCCCAGTCGGGCTTCTCGTCGCAGTCGTCGTTCTACCGTAACTTCAAACTCTACAAGGGCTGCGCGCCCAAGGACTACCATCCCGCCCAGACATGAAAAAAGTCGTGAAGTGGGCCGCTGTCCTCCTGCTGACACCGGTGCTGCTGTTCCTCATCCTTGCAGGACTGCTCTACGTGCCGCCCGTTCAGAACTGGGTGGCCGACAAGGTGGCGGCTATGGCGTCGGAACAGACGGGCATGGACATCACCGTGGGCCACGTCAGTCTGGAGTGGCCACTCGACCTGGGCATCGACGACTTCCGCGCCATACACCAGGGCGACACGCTGGCCGACGTGGGTCACCTGACGGCCGACGTGCAGCTGCGCCCGCTGCTGAAGAAGCGCATCGTCGTGAACGAGCTGTCGCTCAGGCAGGCAAGCCTCAACACCAACGGCTTCATCAGCGACCTCCGCGTAAAAGGCCGCGTCGGCGAACTCTGGCTGCGCTCCGACGGCATCGACCTCGCTGCCGGCACCGCCGAGGTGAACGGCGCACGACTCGCCGACGCCAACCTCGACATCGCCCTGAGCGACACCGCCGCCGTTGACACCACCACTACCGAAACACTGTGGCGCATCAATGCCGACAGCCTGAGCATAGCCCGCACCGACGTGAAGGTCCACCTGCCTGGCGACACCCTCAGCGTGGCCGCATCGATTGGTCACGCCGTGGCCCGCCAGGCCGACATCGACCTGCTGACAGGCACCTACCGCGTGGGCAGCCTCGACTGGCAAAGCCCCCTCCTAACCTCCCCCCGTAGGGGAGGAACTGGCGGCAGCGACGACGGTTTTGAGCTGACGGACATCCGCCTCGGCGTTGACTCCATCTATTACGGTCCGGAGGGTACCTCCTTCTATATACGCGAGACGGCACTGAAAGAGAAAAAGACGGGTCTGGAGATTCGCGAACTGACGGGCGGCGTACGCCTGGACACGGCCTTCACCCACGTCGAACTGCCCCACCTCGTGCTGCGCACCGCCGACAGCGACATCGAGGCCGAGGTGAGCACCGACTTCAGCGTGGCCGACGAGCACAACCCCGGCAAGCTGCGCGCCCGGCTGAACGCACAGATCGGCAAGCAGGACCTCCTACGCTTTGCAGGCTCGCTGCCCCAGCAGTTCATGCGCCAGTACCCCAACCACCCCATCAGCATCAAGGGCTCTCTCAACGGCAACCTGCAGCGCATGGAGTTCACGGGACTCGACATCAACCTGCCCACGGCCATGCACCTCAAGGCCGACGGCGTAGCACACAACATCACTGACCTCGACCGCCTGAGCGGACAGCTGAACCTGAAGGCCGAGAGCCAGGACCTGGGCTTCGTCGCCGAACTGCTGCCGAAGTCGGCTGGCATACGCATACCGAAAGGCATGACGCTCAGCGGCAACCTCAAGGCCAACGGCAGCCGATACGACATCGACGCCACGCTGCGCGAAGGCTCGGGCACGGTGAGGGCCAAGGGCACGGTGAACACCCCGCCGGCCGCACCGATGACCTATGACATCGACGCCACCGTCAACCGCCTGAACCTGCGCCACTTCATGCCCAAGGACTCGTTAGGGCTGCTGTCGGCCACCATCAAAGCCAAGGGCAGGGGCACCGACCTGCTGTCGAACCGCAGCCAGGCCGACATCAAGGCCAGCATCAACCAGCTGCAGTACGGCCACTGGGACCTCCGCGACATCGCCGCCGACGCCACTCTGAGCAACGGGCGCGCCATCGGCACTCTGACCGGCCACAACGAGCTCTTCGACGGCCGCGTAGGCATCGACGCCCTGCTGAGCACCAAGCAGGTGGAGGCCACCATCACGCCACACATCGACTGTGCCGACCTGTATGCCCTCCGCCTGTCGGACGAGCCGCTGACCGTCGGCATGGCCGGCAGCGTCAGCATACACTCCGACATGAAGCAGAGCCACGAACTGAAGGGGCGGCTCAACCGGCTGTACATCACCGACGCCAAGGACACCTACCACCCCGAGGACCTGGGACTGCTCGTGCGCACCAACCGCGACACCACGCTGGCCCGCATACAGAGCGGCGACTTCATCGTGAAGCTCGACGCCAGCGGCGGCTACGAGCCTCTGCTCAGGCAGGGCACTACCCTACTCGACTCCGTCAGGGCCCAGTACGACCAGAAGGTCATCGACCAGCCGGCCATCAAGCGCCTGCTGCCCACGGTGAAGCTCCACATGGAGTCGGGACGCAACAACCCCATAGCCAACATCCTGCGCACGAAGGCCATCGACTTCGGCGACCTGCTGGTTGACCTCAACACGTCGGCAGAGACGGGCATCAACGGACAGATGCACCTCTACACGCTGAACTACGACTCAACGCGCATCGACACCGTCAGGCTGACGCTGAAGCAGCAGGGCGACCGACTGACCTACCAGGGACAGGTGCGCAACAACCGCCGCAATCCGCAGTTCGTCTTCAACGCCCTCGTCGACGGCCACGTCCACGAGCACGGCGCACTGGCCGGCGTGCGCTACTACGACAAGGACGGAGAGATGGGCGTGCGCATAGGCGCCACGGCCGAGATGGAGGACGAGGGCATACGCTTCCGCCTGATGCCCAACCGCCCGACACTGGGCTACAAGGCGTTCAACCTGAACGACGACAACTACATCCTGCTGGGCAACGACCGCAAGATACGGGCCAAGGTAGACCTCATCGCCGACGACCGCACGGGTCTGAAGCTCTACACCGAGAACCAGGACTCCACCATGCAGCAGGACCTCACCGTCAGCATCAACCGCCTGAACCTGGGCGAGCTGACGTCGGTCGTGCCCTACCTGCCGCGCATCACCGGACAGCTCAACGGCGACTACCACATACAGCAGGACCAGGAGGGACGCATCGCCGTGGTCTCAGACATGGAGGTGGCACAGATGACCTACGAGCAGTCGCCGATAGGCAACATCTCGACCGAGCTGGCATACATGCAGCGCGAGGACGGCAGCCACGCCGTGGAGGCCCGCCTGATGCTCGACGGCGAGGAGTTCGGACTGCTGCGCGGGTCGTACTACGCTGCCACTGAGTCGCAGCCTGCGGGGAACGTGGACGCGACGTTCACCATGACGCGCTTCCCGCTGTCGATAGCCAACGGATTCGTGCCCGACCGCCTGATAGGTCTCGAGGGCTACGGTGAGGGCGAGCTGACCATCAAGGGCTCCACCGAGCGGCCGGTCGTCGACGGCGAGGTTTACCTCGACTCGACCTACCTCATCAGTCTGCCCTACGGCGTGCGCATGCGCTTCGACAACGACCCCGTGCGCATCGTCGGCTCGCACCTGCTGCTCGAGAACTTCGGACTCTACGCCTACAACGACGAGCCGCTCAACATTCAGGGCGACATCGACTTCAGCAACCCCAGCCGGACGACGATGGACATGCGCATGAGGGCCCGTAACCTGCAGATCATCAACGCCAGTCAGGAGCCCGGCTCGATAGCCTTCGGACGGGCCTTCGTCAACTTCTTTGCCACCATGCGCGGACCCATTGAGGCCATCAGCATGCGCGGACGCCTCGACGTGCTCGGCTCTACCGACCTGACCTACATGCTGCTCGACTCGCCCCTGTCGACCGACAACAGGCTCGACGAGCTGGTGAAGTTCACCGACTTCAACGACACCACACGCGTCAACGACACACCACGGCCGACGCCGTCGGGGCTCGACATGGACATGAACATCAGCATCTCGGAGGGCGCACACATCGTCTGCGACCTTAACCCCGAGCAGACCAACTACATCGACCTCACCGGCGGCGGCAACCTGCGCATGCGCTACGGCGGTACCGACGGACTGTCGCTCACGGGGCGCTACACGCTGGGCAACGGCGAGATGAAGTACTCGCTGCCCGTCATTCCGCTCAAGACGTTCAGCATCCAGAACGGCAGCTACGTCGAGTTCACCGGCGACCCCATGAACCCTCGGCTCAACATCACCGCCACGGAGCGCACCAAGGCCATCGTCGGACAGGAGGGACAGACAGGGCGCAGCGTCGACTTCGACTGCGGCGTGGTCATCACACGCACGCTCAGCGACATGGGACTGCAGTTCATCATCGACGCGCCCGAGGACAACCAGGTGAGCAGCGAGCTGCAGTCGATGTCGCTCGAGGAGCGCGGCAAGCTGGCCGTGACGATGCTCACCACGGGCATGTACCTGGCCGACGGCAACACCAGCGGCTTCTCGATGAACTCGGCACTGAGCTCATTCCTGCAGAGCGAAATCAACAACATCACCGGCACGGCGCTGAAGACGCTCGACCTCAGCGTGGGACTCGACAACGCCACTGACGCCTCGGGCAACATGCACACCGACTACTCGTTCCGGTTCTCGAAACGACTGTTCGACAACCGGCTGAAGATTCAGCTCGGCGGAAAGGTGTCTACCGGCGCGGCCGACCTGCCCGGACAGCAGCAGTCGTTCTTCGACAACGTCACCATGGAGTACCGCCTCGACCAGTCGGCAACGAAGAACGTCAAGCTCTTCTACCAGCAGAACGTCTACGACTGGCTCGACGGCTACACCGGACTCTACGGTGGCGGCTTCGTCTGGCGCAAGAAGATGGACTCGCTGGCCGACGTGTTCAAGATATTCAGCAACGACACCCGACAGCCGATGATGATGCGCCGCCCGACGGAGCGCCGCGACACCATCGCCAAAGACTCTGTAAGACATGAATAGACGACTATACCTCATACCGCTACTGCTGGCGCTCGCCATGCTCTGCTCGTGCATTTCTACACGCGACGTGCCCGACGACGACCAGCTGTTCGTCGGGCTGACCAAGATCAGCTACGACGACGAGAACGCGGACGAAAGCCACAAGCAGCACCTGGCCGACACAAAGGTCGAGGTGGAGGCCGCACTGGCCACAGCGCCCAACGGCGCCATCTTCGGCAGCAGCTACTACCACTCGCCGTTCTCGTGGCGACTCTGGGTGTACAACAGGTACGGCGGGAAGGACTCGAAGTTCGCACGCTGGATGACCAAGTCGTTCGGCAAGCCGCCCGTGCTGATGAGCCAGGTGAACCCCGCCCTGCGCGCACTCGTGGCCCAGTCGGTGCTGCGCAACAACGGCTACTTCCGCGCGACGGTCACCTACGATAACGTGCCGCAGCGCAACCCGAAGAAGGCACGCATAGCCTACCACGTACACCTTGACTCGCTGTTCACCTACGACTCCGTGGCCTACGTGGGATTCCCTGACGTGCCCCGACAGCTCATCGACTCCACACGCGAACTGGCCACCGTGAGCCGCGACGTGCCCTTCAGCGCCACCACGCTCGAGAGCGAGCGAAGCCGCATAGGCAACCTGCTGCGCACCAACGGCTACTACTACTTCAACCCGGCATACACCACGTTCCTGGCCGACACGTTCGACGTCGGCAACCGCGTACAGCTGCGCGTGCAGCTGGCCGACGGACTGCCGCCCGAGGCCATGCGCCAATGGTACATCGGCAACACCGACATCGTCTTCCGGCGCTCCATGCGCGAACAGCCCACCGACAGCATCCACCGCCGCCACCTGCACATCTTCTTCAACGGTCGCAAGCCGCCCATCAGGCCCCGCGTGGTGCTGAAGAACATGCGTCTGCGGCCACGGCGGCTCTTCAGCTACGACGACTACCAGGAGACGGCCTCACGCATCAATGCCACAGGCGTCTTCAGCAGCGTGGACTTCCAGTTCACGCCGCGCGACAACGACACCCTCGACCTGCGGCTGAACTGCACCTTCGACAAGCCCTACGACTTCTACTTCGAGGCCAACTTCAACAGCCGCACCATTGGCCGCTTCGGCCCCGAGGTGAAGGTGGGCTTCACCCGCCGCAACGCCTTCCACGGCGCCGAGAAGCTCGACGTCAACCTGCACGGTAACTACGAGTGGCAGTCGAGCGGCGGCAGCGACATGAACAGCTACCAGTACGGTGCCGACGCCGCCATCGAGTTCCCCCGTATCATTGCGCCCTTCTTCACCGACCGACCCAGGCGTCGCCCAGGGCGCACGCCCGCCACCTTCACACCTCAGTACACGACGATTGCCAAGGTGTCGACCGACATCATACGCCGCCCCAGCTACTACAAGATGCACATCGCATCGGGCGAGTGGACCTACCGCTGGCAGCGCAAGGCCACGAGCACCCACGAGCTGTCGCCCCTGACGGTGAAGTATCAGTACATGAACAGCCACACCGACCTGCTCGACAGCATACTCCTGGAGAACGTCTACCTCAGTACAACCATGGAGGACCAGTTCATCCCCAAGATGCGCTATACCTACGTCTACACCAAGAAGCGGCACCCCGTGCGCTGGGAACTGACCATCGAGCAGGCCGGCAACCTGACGGCCCTCTACGACGTCGTCGTGCAGGGCAACCGCTGGAACCAGAAGGGCAAGACGCTCTTCAAGAACTCATACGCCCAGTTCGTCAAGGTGGAGACCGACTTCACCAAGAGCTGGGCTTTAGGCTCGCACAGCTCACTGGTGGCCCACCTCAACGCCGGCGCCATACGCAGCTTCGGCAACACCGACATCCACGACACGCCCTTCAGCGAACTCTTCTACGTCGGCGGGGCTAACAGCATACGCGCCTTCACCGTGCGCTCAATAGGTCCGGGAGCCTTCCAGGGTCTGCCCGGACAGCGGCAGTTCAGCTACCTCATGCAGAACGGCGACCTGAAGCTGGTGTGCAACCTGGAGTACCGCACGCGCCTCTTCGGTAACCTGCACGGTGCGCTGTTCCTCGACGCAGGCAATGTCTGGCGGTGGAAGGACCAGACCTTCGACCTGGCGCAGATGGAGGAAACAGACCCCGACCCCGAGATGACGGCATACATGATACAGATGCTCAACGCCTGGTTTAAAGGCACGGGCTTCAAACTCTCGAACCTGCCCCGACAGATGGCCCTCGGCACGGGCGTCGGACTGCGCTACGACCTCGGCTTCCTCGTCGTCCGCGTCGACTGGGGACTGGCCCTGCACACGCCCTACGACACCGGCCGCAGCGGCTACTTCAACTGGGGCAGCTTCCGCGACAGCCAGGCCCTGCACTTCGCCGTCGGCTACCCGTTCTGACCTCATTTTGTTAAAAGATTTCACTGCCATCACTGCGGCTGTAAAGCTGCAGTGATGACGACTAATGTCTAAAATAGTGTTAACATTACCCCCCTTCATTTTGATAAATAAAGTTAAATTGCGACTTCTGCCAGAACAACGTTTGGCAAAATGGCGTATATTTGCAGCGAAGAAACCTAAAACTCAGGATTATGAGAAACAGACTATCCTTCATTGCAAGTGTACTACTGGCGATGTGCGTTGCCGTAGCATCGTGCGAGAAACCCATCGTCGAAGACATTGCCCCCGGGCAGGAGGGCCAGAAGAGTCAGGTCGTCATCACCATTGCCGACATCGAGAGCGGCTGGGCATCGTCAACGCGCGCGCAGGTCAGCGTCGCCGACGTGTGCTCGCGCGTCCAGTTCGCCATCTATCAGAACGGTACACGCGTTGAGGCTAAGAACCAGGCCGCCGGCGACGACGGCTTCGGCACGCTAACCTTGCAGCTCGACGCCGGCGACTACCAGCTGCTGGTGCTGGCCCACAGCAGCAAGGCTAACATCACGACCACCTCCCCCGCCAAACTGGCCTTCACAAACCCCGGCAGCTCTAACGGCACGGGCTACTCCGACACCTTCTACTACTACGGCACGATGAGCGTGACCGACGGCGAGACGCGCGTGAGCATCGACATGAAGCGCGCCACGTCGATGTTCCGCCTGGTGACCACCGACGTCAAGCCGGCCGAGGTCAAGCGGCTACAATTCTACTATGAGGGGGGCAGCGGTGCGCTCGACGCCACCACCGGCTTCGGCTGCGTGAAGTCGAAGCAGTCGGTCTTCGTCGACCTCGACGACAGCCAGACAGGCAAGCCGCTGCAGATTGACATGTACACCTTCCTGCACGCCGAGACGGGCAGCGTAGACTTCACGGTGAAGGCCTTCAACGCCGCCGACGACATCGTCTACAGCCACGAGTTCAGCAGCGTGCCCATGCAGCGCAACTGCATCACGCGTTATACGGGGCTGTTCTTCGTCAGCGACCAGCCCGACCAACCCGACCAGCCCGACGACCCGGAGCCTGACACCCCGTCGCCGTTGGTAGTGACGGTCGACCCTGATTGGGCCTCCACCTTCGACTACACATTCTGAGCGAGCCTACAAGCCCAAGGGGTTGATGGCCGAGTAAGCCTGCCTGACGCGCTGCTCAATGCCCTCAGCTGAGTAGTCGCCGTTGACGTCGGCCAGCGAGTTGGGGTCCAGTTCGAGCACGGTCTGCATGTCGGCCTCGGCGCCGGCCTTGTCGCCGCGGTTATACTTCAGCTGTCCGCGCTCGCGGAAAGCCTCAATCGAGAAGGGGTTCACCTCCGTCACACGGTCGTATATGCCGATGGCAGCCTCGTCGTTGCCCTTGGCGGTCTCGACACGTGCCTTCAGCAGCAGCACGTCCTCATGCTCGGCGGCGTTGTCCGTCAGCCACGTCGCGTCGCTGTCGGCGCCGGCGGTGTCGCCCATGGCGAGCAGCATCTGGGCGCGCATCAGGTAGGCGTCGCCGTAGTTGGCGTCGAGCGTTATCGCCTTGGTCAGCATGGCAATGGCGCCCACCATGTTGCCCTGTCCGCGCTGCGCCTGTGCATCAAGGAAGCAGGCCTGGGCGTCGGCAGCGTCAATCTGCATGGCCTGCTCACAGGCAGCCGCCATGGCGGCGTAGTCCTCCTGCATGAAGGCCACCTGTGCAATGCGCTTCCAGATGGCCGCGTTGCCAGGCTCGGCCTCGGCCAGCAGGCGCAGTTCGGCCTGGGCGTCGTCGGGCTGGCCCTGCCTCAGCAGCGCCTGCGACAGGTAGTCGCGCGTCTCGAGGTCGTCGGTCAGCTTCAGTGCCTCGCGGAAGCAGCGCACGGCATAGTCCGTCTGCCCCATCTTCATGGCCTTCACGCCGTCGTACTTCAGCAGGTCGAAGTTCTTCGCCTCCTGCGCCTTCTTCTCTTCTTCGGGCGACTGCTCCGAGCCGCCAAACAACACGTTCCAAAATCCCATATTATTCGTATTATTGTATCTCTTCTATCAGACGGCCCTGACGGTTGAACGCGCGGCGGTCAGAGAGCCACAGCGTCAGCACCAGCGACAGCACCGAGGCCGTCACGGCAGCCAGCATCAAGGCCACAAAAGCCACCACGGCCTCTACCGGCGGCAGACCGCCCATGAGCAGGCCCGACAGCAGCATCGGCATGACGAACAGGCCCATGAGCGAGAGGTTGCCCACGGCCGGCACCATCAGGCTGCGCAGGGCGCGGGTGACGTAGGGCGCCAGCGCCTGCAGGCGGGTGGCCCCGTTGCCCAACAGGGTGTAGTAAGGCTGACTGTCCTGTCGCAGACAGTCGAAGTAGGTTCGCACGCCGTGGATGGCGGTGGTCAGCACATGGGCCATGAGCACGCCCGACACCGGCACAAACCAGCGGGCACTCATCGGGGCGGCCGGCCTCAGCACGCCGTAGAGCAGGAAAGCAGTGACAGCCAGCACGCTGACGAACATGGCCGCGCAGGCGGGCAGCATCAGCACCCGGCTGGGCATGCGGCTCCGACTGACGAGCATGAAGGCGGCGGCAACGACGAGTACGGCCAGCCACGCAAGGTTGAGCCACACGCTGTCGTAGCGATAGAGCAGCCACAGACAGCCCCCCACGGCCGCCATCTGCACCGCCATGCGCACCACGGCCACGGCGGCCTTGGTCAGCAGCTGGCGGTCGTAGGCATAGACCAGATAACCAGGGACGAGCAACAGCAGGAGTCCCAGCAGCAAGTTAAGATATGACAGTGTCATGTTTTCCGAGTGTTATGATTTTGTCTGATTGGTTCAAGTAGTCAGCCACAGTGGTGGCAGC
>CAMOKH010000107.1 GCA_946617675.1 uncultured Prevotellaceae bacterium
CCAGAGGTTCTTACGACCACGGGCAGCCCACTCGTCAACGTGCTCGGCCATAGGCGAGCTCGGGGTGATGGGGTAGATAGCAGCTACCTCAGAGAACATGTAGCTGATATGAGCTGCAGCCTCGTTACCATCACAGGTGATAAATTTCTTTTCTTTAGCCATTTGTTTAGAATATAAATGATATAATAGTTTGTATACAATAATACCTAAAAATGAGGATTTGTTTTAAACGCCTGCAAAGGTACAAAAAAAAGCGCTAAATGCAAAGCTGATATTGCAAAATATTGCTAAAACGTTTGCGTTAATGCTTTTTAACCGGCAAACTGGCAGACTATAAAACACATCGTTGGCAGTCATGACTTAATAGAGGAACCCGAACAGCCAAAGTGGAATCTGGTTGTCCTTGCCTATCTCGGTGTTATAGCGGGCATAAATCGTGTCGGGCGTATAGCGCATCTTGCCGTGGACGTTAGCGTCACAGACGCGGAACTTCATGCGGCCGTCGACCAGGTAGGAGGCGTCGCGTCCTGACTGGTTCACCTTATGGTCTTTCCACAGTGAGTTGACGAAGAACGTCTCCATCGCATTCTGCTTTTCCACGTGTATGGGGTAAATGGCGTAGAGCAGGTTGGAGTTATGCAGCATAATCTTCGAGGGCTTCTTGGGGAAGTCGCCGCCCACGGGGTAAATCATGTTGATGAGTCGCGCATCAGCCAGATACTTGATATAGTTCATGACGGTGGCACGGCTGGTCTCGATGTTTTGTGCCAACTGCGACACATTGGGGGCCTTGGGTCCCTCTTCAGCCAGTTGATAGAAGAGCTTCTTGATCTTCGTGAGGTATTTCAGCTCAATCTGCTTAATCAGCAGGATGTCGACCTCGGTCATCATGTTCATCGTCTTGAGCAGGTTCTCCGAGTAGTTGCGATGCTCCTGGAAGAAGGGGTAGAAGCCGTGATGGATATAGTCCTGGAAGTAGCGCCGCGGCGAGACGGAGGGCAGTATCTGCTTGATGATACGCTCGTGGTCTTGCAGAATCTCGTCGAGGGTGAACGGCCTGAAGTTGTTGCCCGTCAGCAGATTCAGGAACTCACGGAACGAGAAGCCTCTCAGGTTGTAACTCTTGACGATGCCGTTCAGCTCGGGGTTCTCGTCCTTCAGCCGCATCACACTGGAGCCGGTGAAGACGATTTTCAGCCCGGGATAGAGGTCGTAGCACTTACGCAGCTCCTGCGACCAGTCGTTCTGCTTGAAGACCTGGTCGATGAGCAGCACACGGCCGCCCCGATGGTAGAACTCGCCGGCAAAGTCGGCTATACCGCGCCCCTGAAAATAGAAGTTGTTCATGTTGACATACAGGCACTGACGGTCGCCGACGTCAAACTTCTCCTTGGCGTACTGCAGCAAGAACGTCGTCTTGCCGATGCCACGCGTACCCTTGATGCCAATCATACGGTCGTCCCAGTCAATCTCATCCATCAGAGTTCGACGAACCGGTGCGTTGACATGTTCCACCAGATAGCGGTGTGTACGGAAAAAGGCCTCCATGCGCGATGCTTTGTTTATTTAACGTGTGCAAAGTTACAACATTTCCTGCAAATTGCAAAGTCTAAATAGCAAAATCTTACGAAACGGCTTAAAATTTATAGGCTACGGACACTGTCCACCAGCGTCCACGCTGTGGTATGAGCCGTGTGTTCATGCCGCTACGGTAGTAATCTGTGTCAAACAGGTTTCGCACGTTGACGCCCAGCGTGACCCTGCCCAGGCGATATTCGGCACCGACGTTGGCAATCAGCCGTGCAGAAATGTCCTCCTGCATGACGAGGTTATCAGAGATATCCTCCATGAGTTCAAACCATTTAATGGCTTCATCGATCTCATCTCTTCCAAGGTGATAAATATAAGCATTCCAGGCATTGTAATACGACATCAGCTCGACGACATCGAGGTTGTATGACGTCTGATGACCTTCAAAGGCCAGATGCGAGTAGAACTTCAGGCGGGGTGTCGCCTGCCACGACAGCAAGAGGTTCGACATCAGGGCAGGCAGGTTGTTGTTGGCGTCGACATCCTGGGTAAAGAGATTTGCCTCATAGGTGTGAGACCACGTGACGTTGAAGTCAGCAGTAAAGCGTGGGAGCCGGTAGGTGGCCGCCAGTTCGACACCCAGCACCTTGTTGTTACCCTCGTTGACCTGCTCAATGACGTGGGTCATGATGAGGTTCTTGGCGCGGTTGTAGAAGCCGTTGACCTCGAACTTCAGGCCTTTCACCCACTCAAGACCGGCGAAGGTCAGCTGCAGCGAATTGACCGTCTCGGGCAGCAGCAGCGAGTCCTCACCGCCGGTATAATTGCCCACCAGGAGGGGCAGCAGCTGGTTGGTCTTGCGATAGAGGTAAGGTGCATCGACAAACGACTTCGAGTAACTCAGCTTGACGTTCCACTTCGGCTGTAGCAGAATGAGTGCCAGACGCGGCGACAACTCGCTCACGCGGTAGTCGTCGGTACGCATCTTGTGGTCGTAGCGCAGGCCGGTATTGAAGATCAGCGAGCGCCAGCGGTGCTTCAGCTGAACGAACGCATTGTAGCTGTTCTCACTGCCCTTGCCGAAATTCGATATGGTCTGGTTCTCGGGAATGATCTCGTTGAAGTTGTAGCCGAGGGCGTAGCGCACGTCGTCGAGCTGGAAGTGCGAAAATTCTGCGCCGAAGGCGATGCTGCCCTTATGGTGCTCGGTGTTGATGTAGCTGAGGTCGCCCTTCAGCTGCCCGCCGTAGTTCTGCTCCTGTCCGTTGATGTAGCGGAAGAGTCCCGGCTTGTCAAACACATTGACAGGGTCGCCATATTCAAATCCCAGCAGGTTGCCCAGCATGGGAAGTGGATGGTCGAAGATGACCTGATAGTGAGTCAGGTCGCTGTTGTCGTAGGTGAGCGTACCCTTCAGCGTCAAGGGTCCGATCTGCCGGCTGTAGTTCAGGTTGGCATGGTGCGACTGTGTGGCAAAACTCGGCGAGAAACCGTTGAAGGTCCTGTAGTCGTCGTGGGCGTAACCCTTTGCCAGCGTGCTCATGGTGTAAGGCGGAATGACC
Source organism: uncultured Prevotellaceae bacterium (assembly GCA_946617675.1). Lineage (GTDB taxonomy): Bacteria > Bacteroidota > Bacteroidia > Bacteroidales > Bacteroidaceae > Prevotella. The sequence continues at coordinate 3,093 of CAMOKH010000107.1, forward strand.
TGCGAGAAGTGCGTGTCGTAGAGGAACTGCAGGTCTTTCCACTTGAGCTGTATGCCGAAGTCGTAGGAGGGCTTGTTGCCTATATAGCCGATGGTGGTCCGTTTCTCCGGCATGCCGAGTAGGTCTTCGTACCATCTTTCCTCCGGCACGTCGATGTGCTCGCCGTCGGCCTTATAGATACCGCCCCATATCAGCAGGTCGAGGTCGAAATAGCGCTTGCCGAAGAGCAGGTCGCCGCGCAGCTGGCCATGATTGCCGGCACTGACCTTCGCCTTGACGCCGTCGAGGTCGACGCCCTGCTTGGTAATGAGGTTGACGACGGCCGTCAGGGCCACGCCGCCATAGAGCGACGAGGCGGGACCTCGGAGCACCTCAATCTGCTTGATTTTCTCGAGACTGATGCTGAAGTCTGGCGCGGCGGTATTGGTGCAGTAGCTGTTCAGCCGGTGACCGTTGAGCATGATAAGTATCTTCTCCTGGCCGTTGCTGTAGATGCCGCGCATGGCGATGTTGATGTCGTCATTACAGTCGATGATGTTCATGCCGGGCACGTAGGCGGCCAGCACCTCCTGCAGGTTGGTGGCTCCCGAGTTGTGTATCATCTCCTCGGTGATCAGGGTCGTCGGCACGGGGACCTCGCTGAGGGTCTCAGCCTGGCTCGAGGCCGTGATGATGGTAGTCGTCAGTCCCGACTTGATATCTTCTATCAGGTCGATAAAGCGCTGAGGGTCCTGCGGCGACGGCGTAAAATAGGGGTCGCGTCTCAGCAGTCTGGTGGCACAGCTTTCAGCCTGGGCCGTATCGTCGAGCCCGAGATAGCAGATGGTCAGCAGCTTGTAGGCACTCTCCAGGAGACTGTTCTTAAACGTGCCGATGTTGTTGAGCAGCAGGTCGCGTGCCTGTTCCACCCGTCCGATCTTGTACTCGCGCTCGGCCTCGTCGTAGATGCTCCGCCCGCTGTCGTCCTGAGCCTGCACGGCCAGCGGGAAGGCAAGGAGTATTATATATATAATAAGGTGTAGCCTGCTCGTCATGACTTTATGGGAATGGTAAAGGTAAAACAGGTTCCCTCGCCGACTGTGGAGTCGAAGGTGATGCTGCCTCCGTGCTTCTGCTCTATAATCTCCTTGGTGATGGCCATGCCAAGGCCTGTCCCCTGCCCTATCGGCTTTGTCGTGAAGAAGTTCTCATAGAGGTGAAGCTTCTCGTCGTCGGTCATGCCTATGCCGTTGTCGCCGATGGAGATGACGAGGTGGCCGTCGGCCGCCGACACGCTGACGCTGATTTTGGGCGAGTAGCTGTCGTCGGCCGTCTGCTGTCTCATCCACACGGCATAGCAGGCGTTGTTCATCACGTTGAGCACGGCACGGCTCAGGTCCTGCGGAATGACCTGCACCGGGGGAATGTCCGCCTGGTACGTCTCGTGTATGCTGATGTTGAAGGTCTTGTTGTTAGCCCGCATGGCATGATACGACAGCCAGACGTACTCCTTGACCAGCTTGCAGACGTCGGTGGGCAGAAACTCGCCGTCCTTGCCACGCGAGACGAGCAGTATGCCGCGGATGATGCTGACGGCCCGCTCGCTGTGCTCCAGGATTTTCTGCATATTCTCCTTCAGTCCGCCGACGATGTCGTCCACATCCTCGAGGTCGCTCTCGTCAAATTTCTCCCGGTTAGCCTCTATTATATCGACAAGGTCGTTCAGCAGCGAGCCTGACAGCTTGCTGAAGTTGATGACGAAGTTCAGAGGATTCTGTATCTCGTGGGCGATGCCAGCGCTCAGCAATCCGAGCGATGCCATCTTCTCCTGCTTCTTCAGCTGACTCCTCAGTTTTTCGACTTCCTGTTCCATGTGCTATGCTTTTAATGTAGGTAACGTTATGACAAACTCGCTGTACTCGTCCTTCACTGATTCGACATGTATGTCGCCACCGTGGTTCTGCACGATCTCGCGGCTGAGGTAGAGGCCGACGCCTGAAGCCTCGCCTGTCGTCTTGGTCGTGAAGAACGGGTCGAATATCTTATTGATGATGGTCTCCTCGATGCCGATGCCGTTATCGCTGATGGCGATGGTCAGCCTATCGCCGACGGGGCGCACCCTGAGCGACAGCTCGGGAGCGAACGTCGTCTTCTGGGCTTTCTTCACGATGGCATAGACGGCATTGCCGAGAATGCTCATCAGCGTCTTGCTCAGCTGGTCGGCATTGCCGTTAATGGGCAACGGCGTGTCGGGGACGTCGAAGACCACCTTGATGCCATGAGCCTTGATGTCGGCGGCAAAGTACGTATGCAGCATCTTCTCATCCTGGCGCAGCACGGCCGCCAGGTCCATCGCGACGATGCCGCCGCTGCGGTCTTTCAGCATCTCCTCCATCGCCTTCAGCGTCCGGGTCGTGTTCAGGCCGTGCTCGCTGACCTTCTGCAGATTGCCCCTCAGCATGCCGAGCAGGTCCTTCGTGTCCTCGTAGTTATCCGGGGCGACGTGGTCTTTCTCGTCGTCGACGTTGGCCTCGACATCCTTCAGCAGGCCCTCCGAGAGTTTCGAGAAGTTGTTGATGTAGTTCAGCGGATTCAGGATACGGTCTATCAGACCCTGGGTCAGCTTACCCACGGTGGCCATCTTCTCCTGACGTATCAGTTCGTGCTGGGCGTTGCGCAGGTCGGCAGTACGCTCCTCGACGACGCGCTCCAGTTTCTGCTTCTCCAGGTTCAGCCGGTGGAGCCTGTAGCGGAAGAGGGCATAGACGAGCAGCCCCGCCAGCACGAGGTACACCATGATCATATACCAGCGCAGATAGAAAGGCGGGGCGATGCTGAAGTCCAAGGTTGCCTCGTCGGTCAGTCTGCCGCTGGCCAGGCGCGCCTGCACGCTGACGGTATAGGAGCCGGGCGCGAGATTGAAGAACTCAGCATCGGGGTCGTCGGCCCAGGGGCTCCATCCGCCGTCGTTGAGTCGGTATCTGTAAAGGGTCTTCCCCGCTATCGGCGTGTAGTCTAAGGCGAAGGTGAAGCGCAGGTTGTTGTCGTTGGTGGCCAGCGAGGGCAGCTGTGCGGGCATTTCGCCATAGCCGCCCCAGAGGATGCTGTCGCCATTGAGCACCACCGACCTGAAGAGCAGCCTGACCTTCGCCGCCAGTGCCGGGTCTTCGCAGCTGGTGTCTATCACGGCGACCTCCTTGTCGAGGCCGAGCCACACCTCACTTCCCCGGCTGTAGAGGGCGTGGATGGTGTGGTCGCTGAAGGGGAAGAGCAAGTCGTCGAGGTCGTTGATCCGCCGGTTGTCCTTCCAGCGGTAGAGGCCCTTGCCCTCGCCGTCGGTCAGCCACGTCACGCCGCTGTTGTCAGCATACGAGAACTGCGGATAGGCGAAAGGCTTCTCTGACAGGGCGTTGAGCACGCTCACCTTGCTGCCTAACGGGACGATTGTGGCGGCATTGTCCTCGAACACGCCGATGCTATAGGGCCTGAAGTCGGCGGCGCCGGCCTTCCCCGACCACACCTCGCCATAGAGGTTCTCGAGCCAGACGGTTCCCTCGTCGTCCTTCATGATACATGTCACCTTCTCAAGTTTGCACAGCGGCGTGCAGCCCGTACCGTCGCTGTTCATGGCGTAGACGCCGTTCAGCTCGCCGCAGTACAGTCTGTCGCCGTCGGCGAGCAATGACATCGTGTTGGCATCCGTCAGCTGAGTCAGGGCGCCGCCGGCCGTCAGGCGGAAGACGCCGCTGGCGGTGGCGGCCAGCAGACCGCCCGGCGTACTCGCCAGTTGCCAGCAGGCATGGTTGACGCCCGCCACTCGCTGCATGCGCAGCCCGTTCTGACGGAAGAGTCCGTCGTTCGTTCCGACATATTTCACGCCCTGATGGTCGGCTATCGACATGACCTCGCCCGTCAGTCCTTCGTGCGACGTGAAATGCGAGAAGGCCGAAGGAATGGCTACGGCGAAAATGCCGTCGTCGGTGACGCCCCAGAGCAGTCCGTGCCCGTTATAGGCCACGTAGGCGATATTGTTCGAGCAGAGGCCGTTGTCAGTGGTCAGGTGGCAGAGCTGGCGCCCAGAGGAGTCGGTAACGAGGAGCCCCTGCCCATTCTTGACAATGGCTTTCATGCCGTTGCCCAGGTCCTCTTCTTGTATGACGTCGGTCAGCACGGTCAGCTGTTGCTTCGTGCGCAACTTCTCCTTATCGATGCTCTCAATCATTCCTGTCTGCAGCAGCGTCGTACTGACGGTTTCCGCCAGCTTCACCTGGTCGCGGCTGACCTCAAACAGGTTGCCGTCGTTCACGACGAAGCACAGCTTGCCTTCGTTCTCCCAAATCTCGAGCACCTCGCCCCGGATCAGCGACTTTGAGGCTATGCGTCGCAGGGTGAGTTCGCCGTTGGGCTTCTTGTCGACGCGGCCGAAGAAGTTGTAGCCTCCCACCCAGACGTTGTCGCGGCTGTCGCGGTAGACCACGGTGACGCGGGTAATGCCGGGGGTATGGAGTATTCGCCAGTCGGCATTGTCGTAGTACATCAGTCCCTCGAAGTTGGCTACATACACCGTGCCGTCCTCACCGATCTCGACATCGAAGTTGCGGTTGTGGGCGTGATAGTCGTCGGTGGTGAAGTTCCTGATGAACGGGACGCCCTGGGCGCGGAGAGTTGAGAGATGAGAGGTGAGAAGTGACAGGTGGAGCGTGAGCAGCAGCAACATCAGGCGTTTCATGGCTTCACCTCCTTTCCGTTGTCGTCGACGAATGTTTCGTAGGGCACTTCACGGCCGATGTAATAGTCCCACTCGTCGCGTGTAAAATTCCTTTTCAGTTTCTTGCGCAGCACGTCGACCATCATCGGCACCGACAGCAGGGCCTCGGTCACGTTGCCGTTCTGGTCGCCTATCCAGGCGTAGTTCTTGGTGTTGTCGAAGTTGAAGATCGTAATCCAGGAGTCGGCCGTGACCAACGCCATCGGCTCGATCTTCGCACTGGCGGTGTTCCAGAATTGCACGGTGCCGTCGTAGCTCGACGACACCAGCCTATGGTTGTTCAGCTTCAGTTTCGAGATGCGCGAGAGATGGCCCTCGAGCTTGGTCAGTTTCCGGCTGTTCTCGTCGTACAGGTAGATGCTGCCGTCGCTCAGTCCGAACACCTGCTTCCGCGATGTCTTCGAGCTGGCAAACGACGTCACGCGACCCTGGAAGGGCAGCGCCTTGGTCTCCAGTTCGTTGATGTCCTTCACGAGATGCTGCCGCCCGCGGTCGTCGAAGATGACGGGCCGTGATTCGTAGCGGCCCATAGCCGTCAGCCGGAAGTCCAGTTCGCGGGTTGCGACAATCATCTTTCGTGCTATGTCGTAGACGGCCAGTCCGTGGTCGCCCGCCAGCAGCAGGCTCTTGTCGTCGAGGGGGGTGACGGCCATCGGGAAGTCGAGGTTGACGACGTCGACGACGCGCGTTGCGTTGCCGTTGATGACGACCAGGTGACCACTGCGGCTAACGGCGTAGATCGTCTTGTCGCTGCCGATGTAGACGTCGCGGAAGTCGAAGTCCTTGTTGCTCAGCAGCACCTTGCTCGACAGCCCGTCGCCACGCTTCTCGTGGAGCATGATTTCGCCGTAGCTGCTCACCGTGACCAGACGGTTGTCGCCCGCGGGGAAGTTGGCCAGCCCCATCAGCAGTCCGCGGTGGCGCGGCCACGTCAGCTTGCTCTGGCTGGCCGCCATCAGCGACTGGAAGACGGCGGGATAGTAGACGTCGCCATTGAAGCGATGGCTGTAGAAGTAGGAGGCATAGGCCAGAAGGTCGGCCAACTCGCTGTTGCCCAGTCGCGACTGTACCAGCGACACCGAGCCTAACGAGCGGCTGAGGGCCACAAAGCTCAGGGTGTCAGCCACGCGCTTTGACAGCTCAGCCTGCACGCGCTGGTGCTCGGCCATCAGGCGCTCCGACTCGGCCACGAGCCGGGCGTCCTGGGCTTGCTGCTCTGAGACGACGGCCTTCTGCTGGGCTATCAGGGCGTTCTGACGCTCCGCCTCCGAGCGCTGGCGCATCTCCTCGGCGGTGCGCTTCTGCAGGATGGCCTCCTCGCGCTGCTCGTCGGAGATTTCCTTCTGCTGATAGGCTATCTCCTCCATCTGCTTGCTCACGCTGCGTACCACGGCCATGCGCTTCTCCTGCAACTGCATTTCCTGCAGCTTCGACTGCAAGTCGGTGGCCCGCTGGTGCTCCTGGTACCAGCCCGTCAGGCCTGTCACTGCCGCTGCCGTCAACAACAGCCCTGCTACACCCGCTGCAACGTCTCTTTTCCTCACAGTCGCTTGATAGCCAGAATGGTGATGTCGTCGCTCTGTTCGGCCTCGCCGCTGAAGGCGGTCGTGTCGGCCTTGATGGTCTCTACAGTGTGCTTGCAGTCGGCCCCCTTCAGTCGGCTGAGGGTCGCCTCGAGGCGTTGCTCGCCGAACTCCTCATACTGCGTGTTCATGGCTTCGGTGACGCCGTCGGTGAACAGCACCAGCATGTCGCCCGGGTTCAGCCGCAGGTTGGCCACGTGGAACTCCAGTCCGTCGATGGCTCCCACCATCGGGTCTGCCGGAAGGGGCAGCGCACTCAGCTCGCCCGACTGCCTGAGCACGTAGGGCGGGTTATGACCGGCATTGCAGTATTCTATATCGCCGGTCACGACGTTGAGGATGCCGTAGAAGACGGTGACGAACATACAGTCGACCGACTCGCTGGCCAACAGCTTGTTGGAGTACGTCAGACACTCGGCCGGCGACCCGCCACGGATGCCCGTGGCCCGTATCAGCGTACGGCTGACGGCCATGAAGATGGAGGCGGGTATGCCCTTGCCGCTGACGTCGGCCATGACGAAGCCGATGCGCTCGTCGTCGATGCGGAAGAAGTCGTAGAAGTCGCCGCCGACGTCCTTGGCCGGCGTCATCAGGGCGGCAATGTCGAGTAGCTCGGCAATGGCGGGGAATGGCGGGAACTGGCGCGGCAGAATGGCCTGCTGTATCTCGCCGGCAATGGCCAGGTCGCCCTTCAGCGACTCCAGCTGGGAGTGCTCGCGCTGCGTCTCGTGGACGTAGTTTATCTGCTCGACGGCCTTCTCTATCGTCACACTCAGGTCGTCAAGGTCAATCGGCTTGGTGGCGAAGTCGAAGGCCCCGTTGTTCATGGCCTGACGGATATTGCCCATGTCGCCGTAGGCCGACACCATGATGACCCTGAGGGCGGGATTGCGCATCTCGTTGATCTTGGCCAGCAGTGTCAGACCGTCCATCTCGGGCATGTTAATGTCCGAGAGCACAATCTCAATGTCGGGGTGCTTCACCATCATCGTCAGCGCCTCAAGTCCGTTGTGGGCGAACAGGAATTCATATTCGCCCTTCCGGATTTTCCGCCTGAAGTACTGGGTCAGCAGCAGTTCAAGGTCGAGCTCATCGTCGACGCTCAGTATTTTGATTGCCATTTCTATCAATTGTCAATTATCAATTGTCAATTTCCGTCAGGAGAACGCTACGGTCAGGCCCGCCATGACGATGCTCACCATCGACATGAGCTTGATGAGGATGTTCAGACTCGGACCGCTGGTGTCCTTGAACGGGTCGCCGACGGTGTCGCCCACGATGCAGGCCTTATGGGCAAACGAGCCCTTGCCGCCGAAGTTGCCCTCCTCGATGTTCTTCTTGGCGTTGTCCCACGCACCGCCGGCGTTAGCCATGAAGACGGCAAGCGTGAAGCCGCCGGCAAGGCCGCCCACCAGCAGGCCGAGCACACCGGCCACGCCGAGGATGAGACCCACCACGATGGGGATGATGATGGCCAGCACCGACGGCACGATCATCTCGTGCTGGGCGGCGCGGGTCGAGATTTCTACGCAGCGGCCGTAGTCGGGCGTGCCGGTGCCCTCAAGGATGCCGGCAATCTCGCGGAACTGACGGCGTACCTCCTGCACCATCTTCTCGGCAGCACGGCCCACGGCCTCCATCGTCATGCCGCAGAAGAGGAAGGCGGCCATCGCACCGACGAAGGCACCCACGAGCACCTTCGGGTTCATCAGGTTCACCTGGAAGTAGTTCATGAAGTCGGGAATGGTGGCGTCGGTGGCCGAGATGACGTCGCCGGCCACGTTGGTCAGCGTCTGTCCGGCACGGGCCATGGCAATCTTAATCTCCTCGATGTAGGAGGCCAGCAGGGCCAGCGCCGTCAGGGCTGCCGAGCCAATGGCAAAACCCTTGCCCGTGGCGGCCGTCGTGTTGCCTAAGGCGTCGAGGGCATCGGTGCGGTGGCGAACCTCCTCGCCCAGGCCGCACATCTCGGCGTTGCCGCCGGCATTGTCGGCAATGGGACCGTAGGCGTCTGTGGCCAGCGTGATGCCCAGCGTCGAAAGCATGCCCACGGCGGCGATGCCGATGCCGTAGAGGCCGTGCGACAGGCTCTCGGACGTCATCGAGAGGTCGAAGCCGTTGGCGCAGAGATAGCTCAGCATGATGGCCACGCCGATGGTGATGACGGGTATGCAGGTCGAGATCATGCCCGTGCCTATACCCTTGATGATGACGGTGGCAGCGCCGGTCAGTCCGGCCTCCGAAATCTTCTGGGTGGGCTTATACGAGTGCGACGTGTAGTACTCGGTAGCCTGACCGATGATGACACCGGCTGCCAGTCCGGATATGACAGAGAACGAGAGTCCGAGCCAGTTCTCGATGCCTAAGAAGTAGAGTATGCCGAAGGTGGCAATGGCGATGAGCACGGCACTGACATTGGTGCCGATTGAGAGCGAGCGCAGCAGGTCTTTCATCGTGGCGCCCTCCTTCGTGCGGACGAGGAAGATGCCTATCAGCGAGAGGAACACGCCCACGGCGGCTATCAGCATCGGCGCAATGACGGCCTTCAGCTGGACCTCGATGCCGGCCACGGCAAAGGCGGCAGCGCCGAGGGCGGCCGTCGACAGCACCGAACCGCAATAGGACTCGTACAGGTCGGCACCCATGCCGGCCACGTCGCCCACGTTGTCGCCCACGTTGTCGGCAATGGTGGCGGGGTTGCGGGGGTCGTCCTCGGGAATGTCGGCCTCGACCTTACCCACGATGTCGGCGCCCACGTCGGCAGCCTTGGTGTAGATACCGCCACCGACACGGGCAAACAGCGCCTGCGTCGAGGCACCCATGCCGAAGGTCAGCATCGTCGTGGTAATCGTTATCAGGGCCATCTGGTCGCCCTGGTAGAAGTAGCTCAGCACAAGGAACCAAATGGCAATGTCGAGCAGGCCCAGGCCGACGACGGTGAGTCCCATGACGGCACCGCTACGGAAGGCGATCTTCAGTCCGGCGTCCATACTCTGGCGGGCGGCGTTGGCCGTGCGTGCCGAGGCGTAGGTGGCGGTCTTCATGCCGAAAAAGCCGGCCAGACCGCTGAAGAAACCGCCCGTCAGGAAGGCGAACGGCACCCACGGGTTCTGGACGTTCAGGCCGTAGGCCATGAAGGCAAACAGGGCGCAGAGCACGGCGAACACGATGGTAACGACCTTGTACTGCTGCTTCAGATAAGCCATTGCACCTTTGCGCACGTAGAGCGCAATCTCTTTCATACGCGGCGTACCTTCGTCGGCCTTCATCATCGTCGTGAAGAAGTAGTACGCCATACCAAGTGCCACGATTGAAGCCACGGGCACAAGCCAGAATACTGTTGGAATGTTCATTGTCATTTATAGTTTTTTTATAAATATGTCTTTCTTCGTGCAAAAGTACTAATAATATTTCTAACTGACAAACTTTTTACGTTTTTTTTCCGTCTTTCCGTCACCACGGCGCTCAACTACTGTGAATCAGTGGGTTACGGGGTGACGGATATGACGGGCTTATTCTTAAAATTAGTCTTCGCTCATGTCGTGTACCATCTTGCGATAAAGCGTGTAGAGACGCTGGCGTGAGATGTAGCCCTTTAGCCGGTTGTCGGTATCGACGACGGGCAGCCACTCGGCACCCGTCCGCTCGAACGTCTTCATGACGGCGGTCATCGGGGCACTGGCCGAAAGCGTGGCCTCAGGCTCCTCCATCAGCTGCGAGGCCATGAAGTGGTGGTAGAGCTCGATGCGGAAGAGCACCTTGCGGATGTGGACGATGTCGACCTCGCCGAGCAGCGTGCCGGCACCGTCGGTGACGGGCAGCACGCGGTTGTGGCTGCGGCTCACCTTGTTGACAATCTGGCCCAGCTCCATGTCGGGGCTGACGGCCATGTAGTCGCGGTCGATGACGCTGTCGAGGTTCATCAGCGTCAGGGCGGCGTGGTCGGTGTGGTGCGTCAGCAGACGGCCCTCCTTGGCCAGGCGCGCACCGTAGATGCTGTGGGGCTCGAAGATGATGATGGTGAGATAGGACGTCACCGAGACGATCATCAGCGGCAGCAGCAGACTGTAGCCGCCCGTGAGCTCGGCTATGAGGAAGATGCCGGTGAGCGGGGCGTGCATGACGCCCGACATGACGCCCGACATGCCCATCAGGGCGAAGTTCTTCTCGGGCACGTAGACGCCGAACTGCTCGATGTTCCACAGCCGGGCAAAGAGGAAGCCGGCAAGACAGCCCACGAAGAGCGACGGCGCGAACGTTCCGCCGCAGCCTCCGCCGCCGTTGGTGGCGCTGGTGGCGAAGACCTTCGTCAGCAGCACCAGTGCAATATAGGGAATGAGCATCTGGGCCTGTCCGGCAAAGAGCGAGTTGTCGAGTATGTGGTTCCAGTCGGCCTCGGTATGGCCGTTGAGCAGCAGGTTGATGCTCGAGTAACCCTCGCCGAAGAGTGCCGGGAAGAGGAAGATGAGCAGGCTCAGCATGGAGCCGCCGATGGCAAGCCGCACGTAGGGCCGGTCCTTGAACCGCGCAAAGACGCCCTCGGCAAAGCCCATGGTGCGGATGAAATAGAGCGACACGAGGCCGCACGTGATGCCCAGAAGCAGGCAGGCCGGTATGCGCTCGACGGTCCACGCATTGTCGAGGTGGAAGGTGAACAGCGCGTTGTCGCCGCTGAAGATGTAGGTAAAGCAGGTGGCGGTGACGCAGCTGACGAGGATGGGCAGCAGCGACGACATGGTCATGTCGATGAGCAGCACCTCGAGGGTGAAGACCAGTCCGGCTATCGGGGCCTTGAAGATGCCGGCAATGGCGCCGGCAGCGCCGCAGCCGACGAGCGTCATCAGCGTCTTGCGGTCGAGGTGGAACAGCTGGCCCAGGTTGGAGCCTATGGCCGAGCCGGTGAGCACGATGGGGGCCTCGGCACCGACGGAACCGCCGAAGCCGATGGTGATGGCCGAGGCAATGACCGACGACCACGTGTTGTGCGACTTCAGCCGCGACTTGTTCGACGAGATGGCCCAGAGTATGCGCGTGATGCCGTGCGAGATGTCGTCGCGGACGACGAAGCGCACGAAGAGCGACGTCAGGTAGATACCCACGACGGGGTAGACGAGATAGAGCCAGTTGGCCGACGTGCGTTCAAACTGCGACGTCAGCAGGGCTACGATGATATTGATGATGGAATGAAGGGTATAGGCCGCCACGGCAGCAAAGAAGCCGACGGCCAGCGCCAGAATGAGCAAAAACATCTTGTCGCTGACGTGCTCGACACGCCAACGGTGCAACCGCTCTATCCAATTCATATTCTTCATTTCCAATTCTTTCTCATTCCTCATTTCTCATCTCTCATTTATGAGCCAAAGCCTTCGCCACGGCATAAGCCGTCGTCCAGGCGGCCTGGAAGTTGAAGCCACCGGTGACGCCGTCGATATCGAGCACCTCGCCCGCAAAGTAGAGTCGCGGCTGGCGGCGGCTCTCGAGCGTGGCCGCATCGACGGCATCGAGCGACACGCCGCCGCAGGTGACGAACTCATCGCGGAAGGCAGCGCGCCCGGCCGTCATGTAGCCGTCGTTGGTCAGCGTGTTCACCAGCCGGTTCAGCTCCTTACGGTTCAGGTTCTGCCAGCGGTTGGTCGAGCGCTCGCCGAGCGTCTTCGTCAGCAGGTACTCCCAGAGGCGGGCAGGCAGTCCGCAGGGGCGCACCGTCGGCAGCTGCTTCATGGGGCTGTGCCCGACTATCGTCAGCAGTTCCTGCAGCACGTCGGGTTCGCGCCGCCCCGTCCAGTTCACACTCAGCGGCATCTTGTAGCCGTGCTCGCTCAGCTGACGGGCGGCATAGCTCGACAGCCGGAGTATGGCCGGCCCGCTGACACCCCAGTGGGTGATCAGCAACGGACCGTCGGCCCGCAGCTTCGTGCCGCTGATGCCAACCTGGGCACCGTCGACGACCGTGCCCATCAGTGCCGTCAGCCGCTCGTCGGCTATGCTCAGCGTGAAGAGCGACGGCACGGGGGCCACCGTCTCGACGCCTGCGTCGGCCAGCCAGCGCAGACCCTCGGCGCAGGGCGACCCACCGGTGCAGACAGCCACGGCGTCGTAGTCGGCCAAGAGGCTGGCGACGGTCAGGTCGTGTACGCCCGTACAAATCTTCACCCCGTGGCGGCGGGCCTCGGCCAGCAGACAGTTGATGACGGTGTGAGAGTCCTGCGAGGCAGGAAAGACGCAGCCGTCGTCCTGGGTGACGAGTCGCACACCGTGACGCTCGAACCACGCGTAGGCGGCGCAATGGTCGAACTGCCGGAACAGTCGCTTCAGCAGTCGGTGGCCTCGCGGGTAGACTTGGGCAAGGTCGCTGACGCCGCTGAAGCTGTTGGTCAGGTTGCAGCGTCCGCCGCCCGAGACCTCGACCTTTGCCAGCACGCGCTGCGAGCGCTCCAGTATGGTCACGTCGGTCTGGGGCTGTTGCTCCTTCAGGTTAACGGCCAGGAAGAACCCGGCTGCTCCACCGCCTACCACCGCTACTCTCATCACTTCCTGATGATGGCCACCTGGCCGTCGCGTCCCAGTTTGATAATGCTCGACGGCTGGTGGGGCTGATGCTCCTGACGGCGGCTCCAGCAGACGTAGTCGACGGCCTCGATAATCTTGGGGTCGATGTCGCGGTAGTTCTGGGCGGCCGGCTCTCCGCTGATGTTGGCCGAGGTCGAGACGATGGCCTTCTGGAAGCGGTAGCACAGCTCGCGTGAAAAGGGCTCGTTGGTGATGCGTATGCCGATGGAGCCATCATCGGCAATGAGGTTGGGGGCCAGATTGACGGCGCCGTCGAGAATGAGTGTCGTCGGACGGTCGCCCTCGGCGATGCTGTCTATCAGCTGCCAGGCCACCTCGGGCACGTCGCGGACATAACGCTGCAGACGGGCGTCGCTGTCGACGAGGCAGATGAGCGCCTTCGAGTCGTCGCGCTGCTTAATCTGGTAGACGCGGCTGACGGCGTCGGCGTTGGTGGCGTCGCAGCCTATGCCCCAGACGGTGTCCGTCGGGTAGAGTATCACCCCACCCTGTCGCAGGGTCTCGACGGCCTGCCGGATATCTTCTTCGCGGGTCATTGTATTTACGATTTACGATTTTCTATTTTCGATTTACGGGTATCAGAACTCTGAGGTAAAGTGGAACTGAATGTGCTCGAAGTCCTGCTGCGCCATCTGCAGCATATAGCCCGAGTCGGCAAGGAAGACGTCGCGGCCTTCCTTGTCCTTGGCCATATACTGGTACTTGCGCTTCTTGAACTGCTCCAGCTGCTCGTCGTCGTCGCTCGATATCCAGCACGCCTTGTAGAGGTGGACGGGCTCCCAGCGGCAGCGGGCGTTGTACTCGTTCTCAAGGCGGTACTGTATGACCTCGAACTGCAGCTGACCGACGGTGCCGATAATCTTGCGGCCATTGAACTGGTTGACGAAGAGCTGGGCCACACCCTCGTCCATGAGCTGGTCGATGCCCTTCTGCAACTGCTTCGACTTCATGGGGTCGTCGTTTTCGATATACTTGAAGAGCTCGGGCGAGAACGAGGGCAGTCCGCGGAAGTGCAGCTGCTCGCCCTCGGTCAGCGTGTCGCCAATCTTGAAGATGCCGCCCGTGTCGGGCAGTCCGACGATGTCGCCGGGCCAGGCCTCGTCGATGGTCGACTTGCGCTGGGCCATGAACTGCGTGGGCGAGGTGAAGCGCATGGTCTTCTGCTGGCGGACGTGCAGATAGGGCACGTTGCGCTGGAAATGGCCTGAGCAGACCTTGCAGAAGGCGATACAAGAGCGGTGGTTGGGGTCGATGTTGGCCGTAATCTTGAAGATGAAGCCAGTGAACTTCGGCTCCTCGGGCTGCACCTGCCGCTCCTCGGCTTTAGTGGGCCGCGGCGACGGGGCTATCTCGACGAAGCAGTTGAGCAGCTCCTGGACGCCGAAGTTGTTCAGCGCCGAACCGAAGAAAACGGGGGCCACCTCGGCCGAGCGGTAGGCTTCGACGTCGAACTCGGGGTAGACGCCGTCGACCAGTTCCAGGTCGTCGCGCAGCTTCCCGGCATTGTCGCCGCCGACCCTCTCGTCGAGCTCGGCGGAATCGAGCTCCACACTGACCTTCTCGGTGACGCGCTGCTTGTCGGGGGTGAAGAGGTCGAGCTTCTGCTCGTAGATGTTGTAGACGCCCTTGAACTTGGCGCCCTGGTTAATGGGCCACGACAGCGGTCGCACCTTGATTTCGAGCTCCTTCTCGAGTTCGTCGAGCAGGTCGAAGGGGTCGCGGCCTTCGCGGTCCATCTTGTTGATGAAGATGATGACGGGCGTCTTGCGCATCCGACAGACGGTCATCAGTTTGCGCGTCTGTGTCTCGACGCCCTTGGCACCGTCGACGACGATGATGGCCGAGTCGACGGCGGTCAGCGTGCGGAAGGTGTCCTCGGCGAAGTCCTGGTGGCCCGGTGTGTCGAGGATGTTCACCTTGTACTCCACGTCGGAGCCGTCGGGGGTGTAGTCGAACTCCATGACCGACGTCGAGACCGAGATGCCGCGTTGCTTCTCGATGTCCATCCAGTCGCTGGTGGCTGTCTTCTTGATCTTGTTGTTCTTCACTGCGCCAGCCACTTGTATCTGTCCGCCGAAAAGCAGGAACTTCTCGGTCAGCGTGGTCTTACCGGCGTCGGGGTGCGAAATGATGGCGAATGTTCGCCTGCGTTCTATCTCTTGATTCATATATTTCGTTTTTCAGGCACGGACTAACTCGGCTAACCCAGAAGCTGGCTGACACACTCCTGAAGCGACTCCTCCCAGTAGGGAATCTCCAGGCCGTAAGCCTGCTTGATCTTCGTCTTGTCGAGCACCGAGTAGTGGGGGCGTGCTGCCGGCGTAGGGTATTCTGACGTGTGGAGCGGACGGACGTGGCAAGTGGTGATGCCTGCCAGGCGATGGATGGCCTTTGTAAAGTCGTACCACGATATAACACCCTCATTGCTAAAATGATACACGCCAGGCTTCACGCCTTGGTTGATAGACGTCATAATGGCGACGGCCAAGTCGCGGGCGTATGTCGGCGTGCCTATCTGGTCGAAGATGACGCCCAGTTCCGACTTCTCGCGACCCAGGCGAATCATCGTCTTGACGAAGTTATTGCCGAAGGTTGAGTAGAGCCAGGCCGTGCGGATAATCATGGTGCGCTCGCAGGCAGCACAGGCGGCCTGCTCGCCAGCCAGTTTGGTGCGCCCATAGACGCTGTTAGGACAGACGTCGTCGGTCTCCGTGTAGGGCGTGTGGTTCGTGCCGTCGAAGACATAGTCCGTCGAGATCTGCACGAGCCAGCCCCCTCGCCTACCGACGGCCTCGGCCAGGTAGCCCGGTGCCACGTGGTTGAGCAGGTCACAGAGTTCGGCATTGCTCTCGGCCTTGTCGACGGCGGTGTAGGCGGCACAGTTCACGATGCCGTCAATCTTGTTATGTTCCACAAACGCACCGACGGTCTCGCGGTCGGTGATGTCGAGCTCCTCGACGTCAGTATTAAAATAGGTGTGCTGCGGATTCTGAGCCTCCAGCAGCTGCATCTCGTTTCCCAGTTGGCCGTTACAGCCAGTAATCAGTATATTCATTATTCAAACTTTAGTCCTTCTTCCTTGTCTTTCTTGTAGTAGTCGGCCAGCATGCCTATGAACGTCGAGATCTCTTTCACGGCGTGCTGCGTGTTGGGGGTAATCTCCTTCTTCTGCAACCGAAGCATCATCACGCCGTAGAGCGAGTTGAAGCAGGTCTCAATCTCGTTCTCCTCATGGCCGGCCCCGCGATTGCGCAGTTCGACGATGAAGGGCAGCACCTTGTAATAGGCGGCATTATAGAACGGGAATTTCGGCGATTCAAGCAACTGGCGGTGCAGGTCGGTGAGCATCTGCATCGTCACGCGGTTTATCTGCAGGTGGCCCGTCTCGCGGCAGCCCTCCTGGTTCATCATGCGTATGAGGTTGCCGAACCAGTCGGTCTCCTCCTCCTTCTGTTCGTCGGTATAGTCGAAGCGGTCAACATACTCGCGGCGTATGCGGCCCAACGAGCAGCCGAAGGCCCTGATGGTGTCCTCCATCTGCCACATATAAAGCAGATACTCCGCAATGTTCGTCTTTCTAAGTTCGTCAGCTATAAACACGGTCTTATTTACGATTTACGATTACCTATTCTCAATGCTCAATTCCCAATTCCCAATCACCATCTTATCAGGTTTGTCGTCGTGCCCAGCAGCATGATGATCGAACCGATAATCACGGCCACGCCGATAAACTGGTTAATCAGCTTGATGCCGTTCTCATCGAATTTCGTCCTTATCTTGTCGACAAGCCACGTCAGCCCCCACCACCAAAGCAGGGCGCCGCCCACAATACTGGCAAAGCCCACCAGCATCTCGAACGGATGGTTGGGCAGCACGAAGGCAAACTGGGCGTACATAGCCAGGAAGAGGAAGATGATGAGAGGGTTCGAGAAGGTGACGAGGAAGGCCGTCCACGTGTTGTACCAGAGCGACCCCTTCTGTAGTCCCGACTGGTGCATCTTCTTGGTCGGGTCAGAATGATAAGTGTACAGGCCGAAGCCGAGCAGCATCAGCGAGCCCGCTATCTGCAGGTAGAAGCGGTTCTGGTCGTTGCTGATGAGGTCCATGACGAACGACATGCCGAAGCCTGCAAAGCCTGCGTAGATGATGTCGCTGACAGCGGCGCCTACCCCCGTAGCCATGCCGAACCAGCGCCCTTTGTTCAGTGTGCGCTGCACACAGAGTATGCCCACCGGCCCCATTGGCGCCGATGCGATCATCCCTATAAGCATGCCCTTAAAGATGAAATCAAGTATGTTGATAGGCACATGAAACGGCATTGCGAGTGCAAAGGTACAAAGAAAAAGCCGAAAGCACAAAACTTTCGGCCATTTTCTTCGTTCACACCCCTACTTCTTTGCCGTCGCGGTCGTCGAGCACGCGGAAGCGCGAACGCACATCGTCGAGCCAGCCGAAGTCGAGTTCAACGGTCTTGGCCTCCTCGGCATCGGCCGCACATTCAAGGAGCGTAACGCCCTGCGGACCGCAGACCAGGCTCTCGCCGCGGTAGTGGCAGAACTCATCGTCGCCGACGCGGTTGCAGCCTATGAGGTAGCACTGGTTCTCGACGGCCCGGGCGTGCGTCAGGATGCGCCATGCCGGCTGCCGTTTCTCGGGCCAGTTGGCCACGACGATGATGGCGTCGTACTCGCCCACCCTGCCGTAGCGTGCCCAGAGCGGGAAGCGCAGGTCGTAGCACGTCAGCAACAAGAAGCGGCGCCCCTGCCAGGTGGCAACGACGCTGCGGTCGCCCGCCGTGATGTACCGGTCTTCATGACCGTAGGTAAAGAGATGGTGCTTATCGTAGAAAACGGTCGCGTCAGGCGTGACAAAATATTGACGATTACGGTAAGTCCCGTCGCTGGTTTGTATAAGCAGACTGCCGCTGATAGCGCACTGATGCTCGGCGGCAGCACGCTCCATCCAGCGGCGTGCGATGGAATCTTCGTTTTCTGCTATTTCGTGCGGCGTCGTGGCAAAGCCCGTAGCCCACATCTCGGGCAGCACATAGAGGTCGGAACCGGCATTGGCCGCGAACAGACGCTGCACATTTCTGACGTTTTCATCGGGAGCAGCCCAGCGGACGTCAGTCTGAAAAATCGTTACTTTCATAGATAGAAGTCGTTTGTAAGTTCCTGATACCACGACGAGCGCACGCCGGGCGAAGTCTCGATGACGCCGTCGGTGAGTTCGGGCTCGCACTGATGCTTGCGGAAGGCCAGCAGGAAACGGCGCGGTGGCTTGCGTGGCGTCGTCCTGACAGCACACTGCCGCGACTTGAAGAAACCGGCCAAGGCGGCCTCGCTCTCGAGCCGCGCCTTGCAGTCGAAGGGAATGACCACCGACAGTTCGCCGTCGTCGGCCAGCAAGCGCCGCGCCGACGCCATCAGACAGGCGTAAGAGAGGGCCGACGTGTGGCGGGCCGACGTGCGCCGCGGGTCGGGACTCTGGAGCGACGCCTCGAAATAAGGGGGATTGCAGACGATGGCCGCGAAGGGAGCACCATCGGCCTCGGCGAGGACAAAGTCGTTCACGTCGGCACAGCGGATATCAATATGGCCGAAAGGCGAGGCGGCCACGTTCTGACGCGCCTGAAGGACGGCCTCGGCGTCGATGTCGATGCCCACGACGCGGGCGTCGGGGAAGCGCTGCGCCATCATCAGGGCGACGAGACCGGTGCCCGTGCCGACGTCAAGCACCGTCGGTCCTCCCCTGGCCCAGGCTCCGAGCAGGGTGCCGTCGGTGCCGACCTTCATCGCGCAGCGGTCTTGCCTGACGGTGAATCGGCGGAAGCTGAAGTAGTCGTTAGCCATAAACGGGTGCAAAGATACACATTTTTTGTTAATTCTTAAGGCTTAATGCTCAAATGTTGATAAAAATGCGTACCTTTGCACGCTATTTATAAAGAACTATGTATTTAGAGAGTCAGAATAACAAGGCATTCTCAATGATTGCCGACATTGAAGGAGATTTTAAGGACCTTATCAACGGCGTGCCGATTCCCGACGAGCTGCCCATTCTTGCCGTGCGCAACCTGGTGCTCTTCCCGGGCGTGGTGTCGCCCATTCTCATCGGCCGAGAATCGAGCTCGCTGCTCATCAGGCGCGCCGAGAAGAAGCAGCTGGTCATCG
This sequence comes from uncultured Prevotellaceae bacterium, assembly GCA_946617675.1. Taxonomy (GTDB): domain Bacteria; phylum Bacteroidota; class Bacteroidia; order Bacteroidales; family Bacteroidaceae; genus Prevotella. The sequence goes on from CAMOKH010000107.1 coordinate 22,163, forward strand.
GCATCGTCTGCCAGCGCGACCCCGAAATCGACGAGCCCGCCAAGGAAGACCTCTACGACTATGGTGTCTTAGCCAAGGTCATCAAACAGCTCTCGCTGCCTAATGGCAACGTCACGGCCATCGTCCAGGCCCTTGGGCGCATACGGCTGACGGAAATCGTGAGCGACCAGCCGTTCCTCACGGGCCGCGTCGAGAGCGCCTCCGAGATTCAGCCCGAAAAGCGCGACAAGGAGTTCCGCACGGCCATGCAGGACCTGCGCCAGCAGGTGAACCACTACATCAACATGAGCGACGAAATCCCCGACGAGGCGACGTTCGCCATCCAGAACATCAACAACGACGTGATGGCCCTGAACTTCACGTGCTGCAACATGCCTTTCAGCATCAAGGAGAAGATGGGCCTGCTCGAGGTCGACTCCATCAAGGAGCGCCTCTTTGCCACGATGAAGGTGCTTAACCGCGAAATCAACCTGCAGCACCTAAAGGCCGACATCCGCAACAAGACGCGCGAAGACCTGGACGAGCAACAGAAGAACTACTTCCTGCAGCAGCAGATCAAGAACCTGCAGGCCGAGATGGGCGGCGAAAGCTCGCCCGAGAAGAACGACCTGCTGAAGAAGGCCGAGAAGAAGGTGTGGCCCGACGAGGTGGCGAAGGTGTTCCACAAGGAAGCCGAGAAGCTGGACACGCTGAACCCTCAGAGCCCCGACTTCAACGTGCAGCTCACCTACCTGCAGACGATGGTCGACCTGCCCTGGGGCGACTACACCAAGGACGACCTGAACCTGCGGCGCGCACAGAAAATCCTGAACCGCGACCACTACGGTATGGAGAAGGTCAAGGAGCGCATCCTCGAGCACATGTCGGTGCTCTCGCTGCGCGGCGACCTGAAGTCGCCCATCATCTGCCTCTACGGACCGCCGGGCGTCGGCAAGACCTCGCTCGGCAAGTCGATTGCCGCCGCCATGAAGCGTAAGTACGTACGTATGTCGCTGGGCGGACTGCACGACGAGGCCGAGATTCGCGGCCACCGCCGCACCTACATCGGTGCCATGCCCGGCCGCATCATTAAGTCGATACAGAAGGCCGGCTCGTCGAACCCCGTCTTCATTCTCGACGAGATCGACAAGGTGACGCAGAACACCCACAACGGCGACCCGGCCTCGGCTCTGCTCGAAGTGCTCGACCCCGAGCAGAACACGGCCTTCCACGACAACTACCTCGACGTCGACTACGACCTGTCGAAGGTGCTCTTCATCGCCACGGCCAACAACCTGAGCACCATTCCCGGCCCGCTGCGCGACCGCATGGAGATCATCGAGGTCAGCGGATACATCACCGAGGAGAAGATAGAGATTGCCAAGCGCCACCTCATACCCCGCGAGATGGAGAACACCGGACTGAACCTCATCGAGCGGAAGCCCACGTTCAACAAGGCCGCCATCGAGACCATCATCGAGCGCTACACCCGCGAGAGCGGCGTCCGCCAGCTTGAGAAGCAGATCAACAAGGCCATGCGCAAACTGGCCTTCCAGCAGGCCCTCAACGGCGAGATGCCCTACGACAAGATCACCCCCGTCGAGGTAGAGCAGCTGCTGGGCAACCCACCCTTCTACCGCGACATCTACCAGGGCAACGACTACGCCGGCGTCGTCACCGGACTGGCCTGGACGAGCGTCGGCGGTGAAATCCTGTTCATCGAGACGTCAGCCTCGAAGGGCAAGGCCGCCAAGCTCACCCTCACCGGCAACCTCGGCGACGTCATGAAGGAGTCGGCCGTCATCGCCCTTGAGTACGTCAAGGCCCACGCCTCGCTCTTAGGCATCGACTACCGTATCTTCGACCATTACAATATTCATATACACGTGCCAGAGGGCGCCACGCCGAAGGACGGACCGTCTGCCGGCATCACCATTGCCACGAGCATTGCCTCGGCACTGACGCAGCGCAAGGTGAGGCGCAACACGGCCATGACGGGCGAGATCACCCTGCGCGGCAAAGTGCTGCCCGTGGGCGGCATCAAGGAGAAGATACTGGCAGCCAAGCGCGCCGGCATCACCGACATCATCATGTGCTGCGAGAACGAGAAGAACGTGGCCGAGATTCCCGACATCTACCTCAAGGGCGTCAAGTTCCACTATGTAGAGAACGTCCAGGACGTCTGGCAGTTCGCCCTGACCAAGGAGCTGGTGAAGAACCCCATGCCCTTCGAGATACCCGAGGAGGACACCCCCAAGACGGCCAACGGGGGAGCGTCGACTGGCAAAGACAGCAAGGGCCGCGGCAATCACAAGACTAATGTAGCCCCCGCAGGGGCAGAAGGGGGGGCTTAGTGACATTCCAGCTTCAACACACCGACCCCGCCAGCGAAGCCCGCGCAGGCCTCATCACCACCGACCACGGACAAATCAAGACGCCCATCTTCATGCCCGTCGGGACGGTTGGCAGCGTCAAGGGCGTACACTTCGCCGAACTGCGCCAGCAGGTGAAGGCCCAGATCATACTGGGCAACACCTACCACCTCTACCTGCGACCGGGGCTCGAAACCCTGCGCAAGGCCGGAGGGCTGCACCGCTTCAACACCTGGGACGGCCCCATACTGACCGACTCAGGCGGCTTCCAGGTCTTCTCGCTGACCGGCATCCGCAAGCTGCGCGAGGAGGGCTGCGAGTTTCGCTCCCACATCGACGGTTCGAAGCACATCTTCACCCCCGAAAACGTGATGGACACCCAGCGCATCATCGGCGCCGACATCATGATGGCCCTCGACGAGTGCCCGCCGGGACAGAGCGACTACCTGTACGCCAAGAAGTCGCTCGGACTGACCCAGCGCTGGCTCGACCGCTGCATCAAGCGCTTCGGCGAGACCGAGCCACTCTACGGCCACCAACAGGCACTCTTCCCCATCGTGCAGGGCTGCACCTACAAGGACCTGCGCCGCGAGGCCGCCAAGCACGTGGCCGACCGACTGCCGCTGCTCGGCGGCGGCGCTGCCATCGGCGGTCTGGCCGTCGGCGAGCCTACCGAGGTGATGTACGAGATGATTGAGGTCGTCAACGACATCCTGCCCAAGGACCGTCCCCGCTACCTCATGGGCGTCGGCACGCCTCAGAACATCCTCGAGGGCATCGAGCGCGGCGTCGACATGTTCGACTGCGTCATGCCCACCCGCAACGGCCGCAACGCCATGCTCTTCACCTACGAGGGCACGATGAACATGCGCAACAAGAAGTGGGAGCAGGACTTCTCGCCCATCGACCCCGACGGCTGCGACGTAGACCGCATCCACTCCAAGGCCTACCTGCACCACCTCTTCAAGGCCCAGGAGCTGCTTGCACTCCAGATAGCCTCTATCCACAACCTGGCGTTCTACCTCCGACTCGTCGGCGACGCACGCCAGCACATCGAGCAGGGCGACTTCACACCGTGGAAGCGCTCAGTCATTGAACAACTTGGAAGACGTAGATGAGATGAAACGACAGAAGACCTTCGGCCAGATACGCCGCCACCACAAGCGCTACCACTGCCAGCGTGCCCTCGGGCGCGCCTTCCGCAAGGTGGGCCATGCACTCAGATGGTTGAAGTACCTTAACCCCTTCCACTACCTGAAGCGCATCGACCGCTACATCATACGCAAGTTCATTGGCACGTATATCTACTCGATCATACTCATCATCTCGATTTCCATCGTCTTCGACATCAACGAGAACCTGGCGAAGTTTACCACAAACCACGCGCCGCTGAAGGCCATCGTCGTCGACTACTATGCCAACTTCGTGCCCTACTTCGCCAACCTCTTCTCGCCCCTGTTCGTCTTCATCGCCGTCATCTTCTTCACCTCGAAGCTGGCCGGCAACAGCGAGATCATAGCCATGCTGGCCTCGGGCATGAGCTTCCGCCGACTCATGCGCCCCTACTTCATCTCGGCAGCGCTCATCGCCGCGCTCAACTACTACCTCGGCTCGTTCGTCATCCCCCAGGGCACCGTCGTACGCCAGAACTTCGAGGAGCGCTACAAGAACAACAAGAAGATCACCTCGGCCGCCAACGTACAGCTGCAGGTGGGCAAGGGCACCATAGCCTACATACAGCAGTACGACGACAAGACGAAGACGGGCTACGGCTTCTCGCTCGACAAGTTCGAGCGCAAGAAGCTCGTCAGCCACATGACGGCCAGCGTCATCCACTACGACACCATCAGCGACTCACGCTTCCACTGGCGCGCACGCAACTACAAGATACGCACGCTGAAAGGACTGCGCGAGCAGATAACCTCGGGGGCCGAAATCGACACCACCATCATGATGGAGCCCATGGACCTCGTCTTCTTCAAGGGTCAGCAGGAGACCTTCACCAGCCCCGAGCTGCTCGAGTACATCTCGAAGCAGCAGGAGCGCGGCTCGCAGAACGTCGTACAGTACGAGGTGGAGTACCACAAGCGCATAGCCATGTCGTTCGCCTCGTTCATCCTCACCGTCATCGGCGCCTCGCTCTCCTCGCGCAAGCGCAAGGGCGGCATGGGTCTCTACCTCGGCATCGGTCTCGCCCTGTCGTTCACCTACATCCTGCTGCAGACCATCTCGGCCACCTTCGCCATCAACGCCGGCACGCCGGCCATGCTGGCCGAGTGGATTCCCAACCTATTATATATAGTCATCGCCTACTTCTGCTGGCGACAAGCACCTAATTAGCATATAGTTAATAATTTAAAGTATATTGGTTAAAGTGAAATTTGAAGAAACCTACCTGAACGACAATATCCTCGACGCGCTCTACGACATGCACTTCGAGGATATGACACCCATACAAGAAAAATGTATACCCGAAATCCTTGACGGATACGACGTCCTCGGCGTCGCTCAGACCGGCACGGGAAAGACCGCCGCCTACCTGCTGCCCATACTCTCGATGCTCGACGACGGCGGCTACCCCAAGGACGCCATCAACTGCGTCATCATGTCGCCGACACGCGAACTCGCACAGCAGATCGACCAGGCCATGCAGGGCTTCGGCTACTACCTCGACGGCGTGTCGAGCGTGGCCGTCTATGGCGGCAACGACGGCAACCGATACGACCAGGAACTGCGCGGCATGCGCCTCGGCGCCGACGTGCTCATTGCCACCCCCGGCCGTCTGCTGAGCCACCTGAAGGTGGGCAACCTCGACCTCTCGCGCTGCTCGTTCTTCGTGCTCGACGAGGCCGACCGCATGCTCGACATGGGCTTCTCTGAGGACATTATGAAGATCGTCGCACAGCTGCCACAGTCGTGCCAGCGCGTCATGTTCTCGGCCACTATGCCCACCAAGATCCGCGAACTGGCCGTCTCGCTGCTCCACGACCCCGTGGAAATCAAGCTCGCCGTCTCGCGCCCCGCCGAGAAGATACGCCAGTCGGCCTACGTCTGCTACGACCCGCAGAAGCTCGGCATCATCGAGCACCTCTTCAAGAGCGGCGACCTGCAGCGCGTCATCATCTTCTCAGGCAAGAAAGACCGCGTGAAGGACATTGCTCGCCGGCTGAAGCGCATGAAGATCAACTGCGCCGAGATGCACAGCGACCTCACCCAGCAGGAGCGCGACGACGTCATGTACCGATTCAAGGCCGGACAGGTCGACGTCCTCGTGGCTACCGACATCGTCAGCCGCGGCATCGACATCGACGACATTCGCATCGTGCTCAACTACGACGTGCCCCACGACGCCGAGGACTACGTCCACCGCATCGGCCGCACGGCCCGGGCCGACCGCGACGGCGTGGCCATCACTTTCGTCAGCGACACCGAGATTTACAAGTTCCAGGAGATTGAGCACTTCCTCGGCAAGGAGGTCGAGAAGCGCCCCATGCCCGAAGGGCTCGGCGAGGCACCCGAGTACGTCAAGCGCAGCAAGAAGCGCTCTGGCACCCGTCGCCACGGTCGCTGGAACAGCAAGGGCGACGGCAAGAACAATCAGCAGAAGAAGTCGCGCCACCGCCGCAGCCGCTCTTCTAAGGGGCAAGGTGGCGCTGAGTCCGGCAAGCAGTAGGCCGTGTTCATCCGTGCCTAAAGGCAACAAATGCTAATAATTCTCAAAACTTGGCGCTAAGATTATGGTTTTGCAGCTATTCTTTGTAACTTTGCATACCATAACGACAATAACAAAAAACAACACAAGAAAAGATGAGAAAAGTAATGACTGCCTGCCTACTGGCAATTGTAAGCACGCTGACGCTTACGGCCCAGAGCGTGTATGACTTCACGGTGAAGGACGACGCCGGCAAGGACGTTTCGCTTGCCGACTATAAGGGAAAGGTGCTGTTGATAGTGAACACCGCGACGCGCTGCGGTTTCACCCCACAATATAAGGAACTGGAGGCGCTCTACGAGAAATACCACGACAGCGGACTGGAGATACTCGACTTCCCCTGCAACCAGTTCGGACAGCAGGCTCCCGGCACGATAGCCGAGATCAGGCAGTTCTGCACGCTGAACTACGGCACACAGTTCCCGCAGTTTGACAAGATCGACGTCAACGGCGCCAACGCCCACCCACTCTACACCTACCTGAAGTCGCAGCAGGGCTTTGGCGGCTTCGACACTACCGACGCCCGCGGGAAGTCGATGGACGGCATGCTGCGCCGCCTCGACGCCGACTACGACAAGAAGGCCGACATCAAGTGGAACTTCACCAAGTTCCTCGTCGGCCGCGACGGTCGGGTGCTGAAGCGTTATGAGCCGACCGACAAGATGAGCAACCTGGAGACGGACATCCTGTTTGAGGTGAACCCCGTGCTGAGCAACATCATGGCGCGCCGCTCGGTGCGCAAGTATCAGGACAAGGCCGTGGAGCACGAGAAGCTGGAGGCCATCGTCCGCGCAGGCATCAACGCGCCCAGCGGCATGAACCGCCAGCCGTGGGTGGTGCGCGTCGTTGAGGACCAGAAGCTGATAGCCGACGTGACGGCGGTCTACAAGGAGGCCAACGCCGAGCAGGTGAGCCGCGACAAGGACTTCAAGAACATGTTCCGCAACGCGCCCGACCTGATCTGCGTCTGCACGCCGGCCAACGGCGGTGGCGAGCTCGACGCCGGCCTGCTGGGCGAGAACATGATGCTGGCGGCCCAGTCGATGGGTCTCGGCACGTGCTGTCTGGGCGGCCCCGTGCGCTTCCTGCTGCAGAACGAGAAGGCGCGGTTCTTCATCGACCGACTCGACATTCCCGCCGACTATAAGCTGAACTATATCATCGCCGTGGGCTATCCTGACGAGCAGCCTCAGGCTAAGCCGCGCGACGCGTCGAAAGTGAAATACATCAAGTAAATGACGACCATCATCTTAGGCTTGCTGATACCCCTGATGGGCACGATGCTCGGGGCGGGCTTCGTCTTCCTGATGAAGGACGAGATGTCCGACCGGCTGCAGAAACTGCTGCTGGGCTTTGCCTCGGGGGTCATGGTGGCAGCGTCGGTGTGGTCGCTGCTCATCCCGGCCATGGACATGGAGGACGGGAAGGGGGCCTTTTCGGTCGTACCGGCAGCCGTGGGTTTCCTGCTTGGCATGGGCTTCCTGCTGCTGATCGACGAACTGACGCCCCACCTGCACATCGGGACCAACACGCCCGAGGGCATGAAGTCGCACCTCTCGAAGACCGCCATGCTGGCGCTGGCCGTCACCATCCACAACCTGCCTGAGGGCATGGCCGTGGGCGTGGTCTTTGCTGGTGCCGAGAACGGGGTGACGAACATCTCGCTGGCCAGTGCCGTGGCCGTGTCGCTGGGTATTGCCATTCAGAACATACCCGAGGGGGCCATCATCTCGATGCCGATGAGGGCGGCCGGCAACAGCCGCTGGCGGTCATTCCTGATAGGCTCGCTCAGCGGGGCCGTCGAGCCCGTGGGCGCCGTGGCCGTGCTGCTGCTGGCGTCGATGATGGTGCCCGTGCTGCCCTACATGCTGGCCTTCGCCGCCGGAGCCATGTTCTACGTGGTCATTGAGGAGCTGATACCTGAGGCGTCGAGTGGGCTCCACAGCAACCTGAGCACCATCGGCTTTGCCCTGGGCTTCGTGCTGATGATGGTGCTCGACGTGGTGATGGGCTGACGGCGTGCGGCTCTGCTCCGCCTCAGCGACAAGTAATAAAATCAATAACCGACTATGACGAAGAAAGAAAGATATGAAGTGTTTCTGCCACAGCTGGCAGCACTGATAGAGGGCGAGCACGACGAGACGGCCGTCATGGCCAACACGTCAGCGGCTCTGGCTACAGAGTTCAAATGGTTCTGGACGGGCTTCTACGTCGTCCGCGACGGCGAGCTGCTGTTAGGCCCGTTCCAGGGCACGGTGGCCTGCATGCACATCGGCTTCGGCCGCGGGGTCTGCGGCTCGGCGTGGAAGGAGGGGCGCACGCTGGTGGTGCCCGACGTCGAGGAGTTTCCCGGCCACATTGCCTGTTCGTCGCTCTCGCGCTCCGAGATTGTCGTCCCCATCTTCGACGGCAGTGAGGTGCGCGCCGTGCTCGACATCGACAGCACCGAGCTGGCCACCTTCGACGATACCGACCGCGAATACCTGGAGCGCGTGGCACGGCTCATTGCCAGCCAAGTGTACTCCAGAGTATTGTTCTGAACTCCTTGAACTCCTTGAACTCCCTGAACTCCCTGTCTACATAAAACACACTGAGAAATGAACATTTTCGCAAAGCTCATAGCCGAAAGGCTGAATATTGCCGCCAAGAACGTCGACGGCACACTGGCACTGATTGACGAAGGATGCACCACACCCTTCATAGCCCGCTACCGCAAGGAGCGCACAGGCGGGCTCGACGAGGTACAAATAGGCGCCATCAGCGAACAATACGCCCGACTGAAGGACATCGCCAAGCGCAAGGAGACCATCGTGAAGACTATCAGCGAACTGGGCCGCATGACGCCCGAACTCGAGAAGCGCATCAACGAGACCTGGGAACCGGCCACGCTGGAGGACATCTACCTGCCCTACCGGCCGAAGCGCCGCACTCGGGCCCAGGTGGCCCGCGAACAGGGACTGGAACCGCTCGCTCAACTGCTGCTGCTTCAGCGCGAGCGTGACCCCGAGCGTGCCGCCGAGCGCTTCGTCAAAGGCGACGTGGCCGACGTGGCCGCAGCCCTGAAGGGCGCGCAGGACATCATAGCCGAACAGATAAGCGAGGACGAACGCTGCCGACAGACGGTGCGCAGTGCCTTCCGTCGTCAGGCCATCATCACGTCGAAGGTGGTGAAGGCTAAGCAGGACGCTGACGAGGCCCAGAAGTTCAGCGACTACTTCGACTGGCACGAACCGCTGCGTCGCTGCTCGAGCCACCGCCTGCTGGCCATGCGCCGCGGCGAGGCTGAAGGCATACTGCGCATCAGCATCAGTCCCGACGACGAGGAGTGTGTGGAGCGGCTGAAGCGCAACCTGCCACAGGGCCCGCTGCAGGGCGGCTCGGCCTGTCGCCGACTGTTAGACGAGGCCGTGGAGGACGGCTATAAGCGACTGCTGAAGCCGTCGATAGAGACGGAGTTTACAAACCTCAGCAAGGAGCAGGCCGACGACGAGGCCATACGCGTCTTCGCCGAGAACCTGCGGCAGCTCCTGCTGTCGGCACCGCTCGGTCAGAAACGCGTCATGGGCATCGACCCGGGATTCCGCACTGGCTGCAAGGTGGTCTGTCTCGACGCCCAGGGCAACCTGCTCCACCACGAGGCCATCTTCCCCCATCCGCCCGTGAACCACCGCATGCAGGCCACGGTCCACGTGCAGCAGATGATAGCCGACTACCACATTGAGGCCATCGCCATAGGCAACGGTACGGCCAGCCGCGAGACGCGCTCATTCATCGACGACACCGTCAGCGGCGTCAGCGTCTTCGTCGTCAGCGAGGACGGGGCCTCGATCTACTCGGCCTCGAAGACGGCCCGCGAGGAGTTCCCCGACGAGGACGTCACCGTGCGCGGAGCCGTCTCTATCGGCCGACGGCTGATGGACCCGCTGGCCGAACTGGTGAAGATCGACCCGAAGAGCATCGGCGTGGGACAATACCAGCACGACGTGGACCAGACGAAGCTGAAACAGCAGCTGGACCAGACGGTGATGAGCTGTGTCAACTCCGTCGGCGTGAACCTGAACACTGCCTCGACCCACCTGCTGCAGTATGTCAGCGGACTGGGGCCGGCGCTGGCCAGGAACATCGTCGACTACCGCCGCGAGAACGGCCCCTTCACCAGCAGGGCGCAGCTGAAAAAGGTGCCGCGACTGGGGCCCTCGACCTACGAGCAGTGCGCAGGCTTCCTACGCATCCCCGGCGCCAAGAACCCTCTCGACAACTCGGCCGTCCACCCGGAGAGCTACAAGATTGTCGAGCAGATGGCCAGCGACCAAGGCTGCACCGTCAGCGACCTGATAACACACAAGGAGAAGCGGGCCGCCATCGACCCGAAACGCTACGTCACCACGACGGTAGGACTGCCCACGCTGAACGACATCATGCAGGAACTGGAGAAGCCCGGACGCGACCCGCGCGAGCAGATTGAGGAGTTTGAGTTTGCTAAGGGCATTGAAACGGTTGACGACCTGAGCGAGGGCATGGAGCTGCCTGGCATCGTGACCAACATCACGAACTTCGGCGCCTTTGTCGACATCGGCGTCCACCAGGACGGACTCGTACACATATCTCAGCTGGCCGACCGCTACGTGAAGGACCCCAACCAGGTGGTCAAGCTACACCAGCACGTCCGTGTACGCGTGATTGAGGTCGACCGCCGTAGGGGCCGCATTGCGCTGAGCATGAAGGGACTCGCTAACTGAAAAGCACCCCCACGGCGACAGCCAGCCCGTAGATGAAGATGTTGCGGGCCGTCTCGCCGAGACAGCGGTTCAGGGCCTTTCCCTTGTAGATGTGGCGTATGTTCAGGTAGGTCAGCACGTGAAGCGCCAGGTATAACAGCGGCAGCAGCGAGGCCAGCCAGTGGCCGTTCAGCCAGAAGACGAGGCCCAGCAGGCAGGCCGCAATGCCCACCCCGAGATAGAGCCACAGGCTGGCTTCCTCGCCAATGCGCACCACCAGCGTCGTCTTGCCCACGGCCTTGTCGACGTCGCGGTCGCGGAAGTTATTGATGAGCAGCAGCCCGTCGATGACCAGGCCGCAAGCCAGCGACGAGACGAGCACCTGGCAGGTGCAGGTATGCGTCTGAAGATAATAGCTGATGGTGACCGGCACGACGCCGAAGAACACGACGACCAGCAGGTCGCCCAGGCCAATATAAGAGAGGTGGGTGGTGTAGAGGAAGCAGAAGACGACGCAGATGACACCGATGAGAATCATCTCTAACCCGCCATACCAGACCAAAGGCAGGCCGACCAGGCAGGCCAGGACGGTGGTGGCAATGATGGCCACCTTCATCGAGTCGAGCTTCACCCAGCCCTGCGAGCAGGCCCGTCGCGGCCCGAGCCGCGTCTCGGCGTTGTCGGCGCCGGCCGTGTAGTCAAAGTAGTCGTTGATGAAGTTGGCATCTATCTGCATGATAAACGCAAAGAGGAAACACAGCAGGGCGGCCGTCCAGCTGAAGGAAACGCCGCTGAGCTGACCGGCATCGGCGTAAGCCTGAGCCACGCCAATCATCACCGGCACAGCCGCTCCAGTGAGCGTCTTCGGACGTGCTGCCAGCAGCCACGCCTTGGCACTGTTGGTCTTTATATTTGTCGTCTCAGTCATTTTTTTTGCTATTTGTTTGCAAAATTAAGGATAATTCTGTATATTTGCAAAAATATTTGCATCTTTTTATGATTACCAACTCTCCGAGCCTCGATTTGGTGGAGTTTGTCGAGACAAACATCCTGCCGCAATACGCTCAGTTTGACAGTGCCCACAACATGGAGCACGTCACTCGGGTGATACGCAACGCACTTGCACTCGTGCCTCGCACGGGCGCCGACATCAACATGGTCTACGTCATTGCCGCCTACCACGACCTCGGCATGTCAGGGCCACGCGCCATACACCACCTGACGGGCGGAAAGATACTGGCTACCGACGCCCGGCTGAAACGCTGGTTCTCGGCCGAACAGATAAAGGTCATGAAGGAGGCCGTCGAGGATCACCGCGCCTCGGCCAGCCACGCCCCTCGCTCGCTCTACGGAAAGATCATCGCCGAGGCCGACCGCGACATCATCCCCGAGGTGATCTTCATGCGTGCCATTGACTTCGGACTGGCCAACTATCCCCAGCTCGACTACGATCACCAGTGGCTGCGCTTCAACGAGCACATGCAGCAGAAGTATTCGGCCGAGGGCTACATCCGACTCTGGATTCCCGGTTCGCAGAACGAGAAGCGTCTCGCCGAGCTGCGTGCCATTATCGCCTCGCCCACCCTGCTCCGCCAGCACTTCGACCGCCTGTTTAAGGAGCGGCAGCCACCTCACTCTGAAATTCTTTAGAGAATTTAGCAGCTTTATGTAGAAGTAAAGTAGAGGGAGGGCATCACCTTCGAGAAGGAGCACACGCTTGCCAAGCCGGTTTTCAGTCTGAGATAACACTTTATTCTGAATAAACAAAGAAAACAAAAGAAAAACAGATAATTAGGAAAAAATTGCAAGAAAAACAAGAAGAATGTGAAATAATGCATCTTTTCTCAGTTCTATTTCGTATCTTTGCAGACAATATACAGATAATGTTAAATATGGAAACTAATCTAATTGATAAATGCATGAGACTGGGGTTCGGCATGATGCGACTGCCCAGAATCAAGGGAACGAACACTATCGACCTGGAACTGTCAAAGCAGATGGTGGATGCCTTCATGGAGGCTGGTGGCAAATACTTCGATACGGCATACGTCTATGAGGGCTCATAGGCAGCTACAAAGGCTGCGCTCTGCGACCGCTATCCACGCGAGAGCTACTATCTGGCTAACAAGCTCAACGCCTCAGACTTTGCCGCCAAGAGCGAGGAAGAGGCCAAGAACGAAATCAAGGTGAGCCTACAGCGCACAGGAGCAGGCTACTTTGACTTCTATCTCCTTCACGGCATCGGCGAGGATAATATCATCAACTTCGACCGATACGGCATCTGGGACTATATGAAACGACTGAAAGATGAAGGGCTGATACGTCATTACGGCTTCTCGTTCCATTCCACGCCAGAACACCTGGAGCAGCTGCTGACCGACCATCCAGACGTGGAGTTCGTACAGCTGCAGATCAACTATTCCGACTGGGAAGACCATCTCATCTGCTCGCGCCGCTGCTATGAGATAGCCACCCGTCACGGTAAGCCCGTCATCGTCATGGAACCGGTGAAGGGAGGCAAGCTGGCCGACCCGCCACAAGCAGTAAAAGACATCCTGCTGCGCGCCAACCCTGAAGCATCGTTCGCCTCGTGGGCTGTCAGGTTCACGGCGTCGCTGCCTAACGTGATGATGGTGCTCAGCGGCATGTCAAACATGGAGCAGATGGAGGACAATCTGGCCGTTATGCGCCATTTCCAGCCACTCAACGATGAAGAATACCGTGTGCTGGATGAAGCCACCAGGACGCTCCAGCAGTTTACAGGCATCGCGTGCACCTCCTGCCACTACTGCACGCCAGGCTGTCCGATGGGCATCCACATCCCTGAGATCTTTGCCGTGATGAACGTCTATAAGATGTACGGCCAGCTCTCTGAAGCACGCAACGACTACGGCTGGCGACCAGGAGGAGCGAAAGCCTCTGCCTGCATACAGTGCGGCCAGTGCGAGGGTGCCTGTCCGCAGCATCTGCCCATCATCAGTCTGTTGGAAGAAGTGGTAGAGACATTAGAGAAATAACAAACGAATAAACAAACAAACACTATTTATTATGGAAGCAAGTGCAAAACTTTACACATTAACTTATGACGAGGCAAAGACTTATCTATGGGCGGCTATCTTCGTAGCCTGTAATCTGGTGCTGCCCCAAGTGTTCCACCTCATCCCACAGGGAGGCTTCATCTTCGCCCCCCTCTCGCTGGTCATCCTTGCGGGAGCCTACAAACTGGGCTGGAGAGTCGGACTTTTAGCAGCCTTGGCATCTCCTTTGGTGAATCATCTGCTGACGGGTATGCCTGCATGGAACATACTGCCCGTGATGACGATTAAACTGGCAGTGCTGGCCTTGATAGCCGGATTCACGGCCCAGCACTTCAAGAAAGTGACATTTACCCTCCTGATTGGCGTAGCGCTGGTTTCCATGCTGATCGGCGGACTCGGAGAACTGGTACTCACAGGAGGCATCGAAGCCACCATTCAGGACTTTACCATCGGATGGCCTGGCATTCTGTTGCAAGTCATCGGAGCATATCTGGTATGCAAATACGTATAGAATCTACTAATCCTCTACCACCTTTTATCCACCAAGCCTAAAGCTCGGCATTTATTCCCACGTTGGGAATGTGATGTTCCCACCGTGGGAATATTACGTTCCCAGCGTGGGAACATTATAATCACAGCATGGGCTTGACTCAAAATCCCAATCCGCCACATAATGATCAAACCCGATACCCTCGATGCTACCAAACTTAGCGAGAACCTTCAGAATCTCCTCCTGTTTTAGAGGCGAGAGCATATTCTCACCATGATGCACCCGATAGTACGGCCCATTACCGCCACCGAATAATGCATGCACACACCTGCGAGCCTCAGCCTTTTGCCACTGAGGGACGTTGTCATAGAGATGTGTGAACCCCCAGGCTTTCTTCACCAGCTTTTTCTCACGGAAGCATCGGCACTCGCCGTCCTCCCAAGCCGTCGGATAGACAGCCGGCCCATAATAACGGTCTTCCGGCATCAGCAGCCGTGCCTGATAGTGCATGCACTTGTCTTTATTCTCACACTCGCTGTTGAAGCACAGGGCATACTCCCAAGGTATATCTTTCGCCTTCAGTTCTTTTTCTTCCATATCCATATCATTTATTGTTGCTCATTGAGCACTTAGTTATTTTCGACGGCAAAGGTACTTCTTTTTTCGGAAATGCAATTAATTATGGCTGTTTTTATTACTCTGCAAAAGCGGCGCCTTTATGCTTCCAGTTTACATGCCCCGCTTCCTTTTAATATTTACGTCAGTTTTTTCCAAACTTTGTTTGGCTTTTCAGAAAAAATGTGTAACTTTGCCCCTGCATTGCGTGTTATAGCCAGTGCAGGGGCAAATCCTTGTCGGCTATGCTCCAGAGGGAGCGGTGCTTTTGGCTAAGACGCGATGAAGGGACGTGTGGCTGTCTTTGCTTACAGCAAGCGGGGCGGCGGATGTTCCGAATTTTTGCTGAAGATAAGATTCGTATCTTATGACTGAGGTTATAACGTTAAATGTTGGCGCATGAAACGCAAGCTATCTCAGACTGAGGATACGCCGTTATGGCGTACCCCATTCTGAATGTTCGCTTGCAGGGTTCGCGCCAACTACCCAACGTTAAGGACTATTAGGAATCGGGTACCCTTTTTTATTGTCGGCAACCGAGATAACTAAGAACAGATAACGTAGAATATTTAGATCAAAAAAAGTTGGCGCTTTATGAAGAATCTAAAACTATCGTCTGTCCGCTATCATCGTTGTACCCTAACCGCAGGGAGGGTACGGCTATGAGCAGGCATATAGACAAAGAGGCTCTGGTGGCAGCCGTAATGTCATCAACAGAACTTGACAACGAACAGAAGTCACAACTCATCCGTCTGATTCGTGAGCAGAAAAAATACGGCTTGGTATGGGAGGACTCCACAGAGGACGCCTGGGAGAAGATGAAGACGAGCATCCCCGTATTAAAAGAGGACGAGACCAAGCGAATTATAGCCCCCCCTTCTGCCCCCGAGGGGGCTACAATAGTCCAGTCGCCCTGTCCCAACCACGCTATTATCGAGGCAGACAACCTGCATGCCTTGATAGCACTCACCTATACCCATGCAGGGATGATTGATGTGATTTACATTGACCCACCTTATAATACGGGTAATAAAGACTTCGTCTATAACGACTCGTTCATTGGCGAGGACGATGCTTATCGGCACAGCAAGTGGTTGTCGTTCATGGAGAAACGGCTTCAGATTGCTAAGACGTTATTATCGGAGAAGGGCGTTATCTTTATTTCTGTTGACGATAACGAACTGGCACAGCTAAGATTATTATTAGACGAAATATTTAATGGCAAGTCGCTTGACAGAGGAACGTTGATATGGGAAAACAGAGGAAGTACAAAAGGATTCACTAAAATAGTAAAGAACCATGAGTACATCCTTGCATATTCAAATAATCCAGATGCAATAAAAAGCCTTTACAACAAGAACTTCCCCGCAGAAGGAGACTTAATTGAAGAGAGACTCCAAATAAAACGTAGTCCCAAGAATCCGATATGCCAAATAAAATTCCCCAAAGGGTTACCTATCAGAGACATTGAAGATATAAGATTCGAAGGATACGTAGGTAATGGTACAAACAGAATCGACATTATCTCTGGAGATATGATATTTCAGGGCGGTGTACTACAAAACGATATAGTACTTGAAGCGTCTTTCCCCTATCGAAATCAAACTGAAAAGTTTTTTGAAGCATTAAAAACAGGCGAACCTGTTTATGACACAAAGGGGCAACAATGGTTGGAGGTTTATTTCTCCAAAACAGGTGTTCCTCATTATTCGAAGCAACGTGGTTTTACAATACTAAGTTCTTTGCTGGACGATGTACCAAATAGCGGATTCTCCGATTTAAAGGCACTAAAGTTAGAAAACAAATTCAGCAATCCAAAGCCTGTCGCGCTATTATATAAACTGTTGTCCTATTTCTCCACTGACAACTATACTATCCTCGACTTCTTCGCCGGCTCTGGCACCACGCTCCACGCCACGATGCAACTGAATGCCGAAGACAGAGGCCATCGCCAATGCATTCTTGTGACGAACAACGAGAACAACATTTGCGAGGAAGTGACCTACGAGCGCAACAAGCGCGTGATAGAGGGCTACACCACGCCGAAAGGCGAGCAAGTGGCAGGCCTGAACCATAACAACCTGCGCTACTACAAGCTGGACTTCAACCCACGCAAGCAGAGCCATCAAGACAATCGTGAGTTGTTCTACGGTCTGAAGGACCTGCTCTGCATCAAGGAGAACATCTATCAGGAGCAGCAGCAGTTTGGCTCCCTGTCGTTAGTTGGCAAAGAGCAGATGCTCCGCTACTTTGCAGAGAACGGGCGTGAGATGCTGATGGTGTACGATACGAAGGTCATCCCCTTCATCGTCAATGAGATAGCACAGAGAGGCGAGCAGGAGCAACCCCTGAAAATCTACATCTTCGCCGATGGAGCCTATCCCTATACCGATGATTTTGCAAGTGTCGTGGATAAAGTGTCGCTTGTCCCTATGCCCTACGCCTACTATCGAGGCATCAAGGACTCGCTGCCAGAAGAGACAACAACAAAGGTTGACGATACGGAACTGACGGATGAGGAACAGCAGACAATGATGGAAGAAGCCATCGCGTTTGAATCAAAAGAATAAAATGATTATCCGCATGTATCCGACAGACGGCCTGAAAGGCCAACATTCCCTCCAGCCCAGGGCAACGCCCTGGGTCAGATGGAGGCAACGTTCGCCCTGAAAGGACAAAAGCATTGCTCCCCAAATAACGCTTTTGCCCTTACAGGGCGTGGGCTATACCGTCTATTACCCAGGGCGGTGCCCTGGGCTAGCTGCTCATTGTCCCTTTGGGGCGCCTTCCTCTTGCAATTTCTGCTGGCGGGCCTTTGCACGGCGAAACATGTCCAGGACTTCCTCATGAGTCGGACGTTCAAAAGTAGACTTGTTTGCTTCCATCATCATTCTGCATTTATTGATTCCGCTTGCATAATTAACACTTTATCCTGAATAAACAAAGAAAACAAAAGAAAAATATAGATATGATTGAACTGAAAGACTATCAGAAATCGGCCGTCAGGCAACTGAAGGAGCGCATCGTGGATATGCTCAGCTGGGACGGGATGCGACAGAAGCTGGTGCTGAAGGCTCCGACAGGTAGCGGCAAGACGGTGATGACCTCTGCCCTGCTCGACGAGCTGAAGCGCGACCTGGAGATGAAGTTCATGGATTGCGCCTACATCTGGATAGCACCTAACAAACTGCACATACAGAGTTATATGTCCTTCAGGAACTTCTTCAGCGAGACCCGTTCGCTGCGCCCCGTGATGTTCGACGAGGCTGACCCAGCCGAGGGCTTACGGCCAGGCCAGGTGCTCTTCCTGAACTGGGAGAGCATCAACAAGGAGAATGCCGTGCTGATACGCGACAACGAGCAGAACCGCAACCTCTACCAGTTGACGCGACGCACCCAGCAGAAGGGCCTGCCCATCATCGTGGTGATAGACGAGGAGCACATGTTCGGCGGCAAGAACGCCAAGAAGAGTGAACTGGTGCTGCAGAACATCATGCCCAAGATAGAACTGCGCGTCTCGGCCACTCCCATCACAGGCGGCTGTCCGCTGATAGAGGTGCCTCGCCATAAGGTGATAGCCGAGGAGATGATCAAGAAAGGTATTGAACTGAATCCACAACTGAAGGGCTCGAATGAACTGAAGATGGACGACCAGTTGCTGGAACAGGCCTTGGAGCGGAGGAATAACCTGGCCAGAGCCTACAGGCAGTATGACATCAACCCGCTGCTGCTGATACAGTTGCCCAATGACACGAAAGACACCCTCGACACAGAGGAGAAGACGCTGGTGAAGGAGATTGAGCAATATCT
>CAMOKH010000108.1 GCA_946617675.1 uncultured Prevotellaceae bacterium
CCCCCGCCCCGGCCAGCCACGAGCCACAGCTGATCTTCTGACAGGTGCTCTGGCTGAACGCCGCCGGATAAGAGAAGCGCCCGTGGTTGAAGATATAGTAGGCATTGACGCCCGTTATGCCCACAGCGATGCCGCTGAAGGGCGTATCCTCAAAGCGCGTGCCGTCGATGCCGTAACCCATGCGCACCTGCCGCAGCTGATAGTCGCTGCCCGTACGGCGGTAGAACATGTCGACACCCACCTGCGAGGAGTAGATGCTGAAGGCAAACTCGCGCTTGTCGCTGCTGCTGAAGAGGTCGAGATTCTTCAGGTCGAACGTCCATCCGAAGAAGAACCAGCGCCAGCCAAAGTAAGGGCCCACCTTGATACGCTGGTCGGGCGAGAACATGATGCTCTGTCCGTTACTGCTGAGGATGAACTCCTCGAAGTTGCGCGTAGCTTGCAGCATGACCGACCACTCGTAGTGCTGCGGCTCGATGTACTCGTCTTCAAGGCGGTCGAAGCCACGTATGGTGTATTTTATCTTCTGCTGCACCTTCTGCAGCGGCTTGCCGTCGGGCGACAGTGAGTCCGTGCCGACGACATCGCCGTCGTCAGCCTCGGCCACCCCGACTGCCATCGTCAGCAGCAGCACCAGTATCAGCAGCAGTTTTTCTACTCTCATCACCTCTTATATCTTTCCAAGAATGCGGTCGAGCGCCCAGTTCACAGGCGTTGCCGAGATGCTGGTACACGTGCAGACGGTGCCGCCCTGAAGATGCTCGATGACATTCTTGATGAGCGGAAACTGGACATAGGGCGGATTAGGCACGGCAATCTGCCTGACGCCGTCGCTCGTATGCAGCTGGATGGGGGCATAGTCGAACACCGAGAACAGCAGCTTGCCACGGTCGCCGATGACCTCGATGCGATCCTCGCGGGCCGACTCGTGAGCAACGAAGCACCACATGCCGCTGCCCGAGAGCCCGTTCTCGAAGCGGAAGCACGCCGACACGGTGTCCTCAGCCTGGTAGAGCCCGCCACGGTTGGTGCTGATGCCCTCAGCGTCGAGGATGACGCCGAAGAGCGTCTGCAGCAGGTCGAGCTGGTGGGGAGCCAGGTCGTAGAAGTAGCCACCCCCGGCAATCTCTGGCTGCAGGCGCCAGGGCAGCGTCTCGGGGCGGCTGTAGTCGAGCTCGCGGGGGGGCACGGCAAAGCGCACCTGCACGTTGAGCACGTGGCCGATGATGCCCTGATTGACGATCTGCTTGACACGCAGGAAGTACGGCAGGTAGCGACGGTAGTAAGCCACGAAGCAGGGCACGCCCGTACGCTCTGAGATGGTGTTGATGCGGGCGCAATCCTCGTAGCTCGCCGCCAGCGGCTTCTCTACGTAGACGGGCTTGCCCGCCTTCATGGCCATGATGGCGTAGGTGGCATGACTCGACGGCGGCGTTGCCACGTAGATGGCATTCACGTCGGGGTCGTCAATGAGCTGCTGGGCGTCGGTGTACCACTTGGGTATGCCGTGCGTAATGGCGTAAGTGCGTGCCCGGTCGTCGTGACGGCACATCACGGCCCCCACTCTCGAACCCTCAACGGCACTGAATGCAGGGCCGCTCTTCTTCTCGGTGACCTCGCCGCAGCCAATGAAACCCCAGTTCAGAATCTTCATAAAATGTTTTAATTTTCTGCTTAAACGGTGCAAAGTTACGAAAAAAGTCAGTACCTTTGCCATCTGAAACAAAATGATAACAATTTTTATGGAAACAAAGAACGAAGAATCACCACTGAAGATACGCTCGGCAAGGGCCGCAATAGCCGCCGGACTTAGGCTCTACATGGGCAACTTCCGCCGGATATTCCGCGCCACATGGCTGCCCGCACTGCTATGTGCGATGGTCGCTGCCTTTGCCACACGAGTCATGATTACTGCCGTAGGACAGATTATACAGGTGTTGGGCGTGCAGGCCCTGGCTTACGCGCCAGCCCTGCCACAGCAGTACCTGGCACAGACAGGACTTACACTGCTCGACGCCATCGTCACCGTAGTGCTGATGTCTTACGTCTTCGGCATGCTGGCCAGCCACAGGGCCGAAGGAGCCATACCCTACCCCACACGGTGGTGGTTGCTGCCTGACCACCACAGCTTGACGCGGACGCTGGCCTCGGCGGCTATATGGCTGCTGACACAGGTCGTAGCGGGAGGCCTCGTCGCCGCACTCTTCTACTTCGGCTTTGTACGCCAGTCGATGACGATCATGGGCGCCGGCGCCGTACTGATGCTCGTCATTAGCGCGCTGCTGATACCACTTGTCTATCCCCACATGCGCTACCTCACGACCCGCGACACCAACTTCTTCCAGCTGCTGCGCACTGGCTACGTCCAGGGCCTGCGCCGGTGGGGCTATATGTTCACCGTGCTGCTCGTCATGCTGCTGCTGCTCATGGTGGCGCTGACCGTCACTACGCTGCCCGCCATCGTGCTCGTCGTCGCCAGCATCTATTCGCAGATGGGTGCCACGATGGGCGACCCGCTGGGAATGCCGTCGTACATGGATTGGCTGTCGCTGGTCGTGTTCACCCTGTCAGGCTTTATCCAGACCTACGTCATCATGGCTATCCACTTCCCCACCTACTACATGGCGGGCACCATCGAACAGCAAGAAATACTGAGAAATGAAAAAGCAGAGAATACTATTCATTGACCGCGACGGAACGCTCATCCGCGAACCTGAGGACGAACAGATTGACGCCTTCGAGAAGCTGCGCTTCACCGAGGGCATGTTTCAGCACCTGGGCTTCATACGCCGTAACCTCGACTTCCGCTTCGTCATGGTCAGCAACCAGGACGGCCTTGGCACACCGTCGTTCCCCGAGGACACCTTCTGGCCGGTACACAACTTCATCATGCAGGCCTTGGCCGACGAGGGCATCACCTTCGACGAGCAGCTCATTGACCGCCACTTCCCCGAGGACAATGCACCCACCCGCAAACCCGGGACGGGAATGGTTGAGAAGTACATGAACGACCCGGCGTATGACATTGAGAACTCGTATGTTATCGGCGACCGCGACACTGACCGACAGCTGGCCGAGAACATCGGCTGCAAGGCCCTCATCTTAGGCCGCGACGGCATGACGTGGGCAAAGATTGCCGAACTGCTGTTTGCAGGAGAACGAACGGCTGAGGTGCGCCGAACCACCAAAGAGA
Source organism: uncultured Prevotellaceae bacterium (assembly GCA_946617675.1). GTDB lineage: Bacteria > Bacteroidota > Bacteroidia > Bacteroidales > Bacteroidaceae > Prevotella. Next base: position 3,194 of record CAMOKH010000108.1, read on the forward strand.
CCGACATCTACATCAAGGTGAACCTCGACGGCTCGGGACGATGCGACATCACGACAGGGCTGGGATTCTTTGACCACATGCTTGAGCAAATAGGCAAGCACGGCATGATGGACCTCACCATACACACCAAGGGCGACCTAGAGGTAGACGAGCACCACACCATCGAGGACACGGCGCTCGCCCTGGGCGAATGTCTGCTGAAGGCCCTGGGCGACAAACGCGGCATTGAGCGCTACGGCTACTCGCTGCCGATGGACGACTGCCTGTGCCAGGTCTGTCTCGACTTCGGCGGACGCCCGTGGCTGGTATGGGATGCCGACTTCAAGCGCGAGAAGGTAGGCGAAATGCCTACCGAAATGTTCCTGCACTTCTTCAAGAGCCTGAGCGACGCCGCCCGCATGAACCTCAACATCAAGGCCGAAGGCCAGAACGAGCACCACAAGATAGAAGGCATCTTCAAGGCTCTGGCGCGCTCGCTCCGCATGGCCGTCCGCCGCGACGTCTACCACTACGAGCTGCCCTCGACCAAGGGCACGCTGTAAACGGCTAATACACCCTCGGGCCGAAGATGCTGGTACCGATGCGCACCATCGTCGAGCGGCACTCCACGGCTGTCAGGTAGTCGTCGCTCATGCCCCACGAGCGTTCGCAGAACCAGGGGGCATCAGCAAAATACTGCGCCTTGACCTCGTCGAAGAAGTCGGCTGCCGTCGTGAACTCACGGCGCAGCTGCTCTTGGTCGTCGGTCAGCGAGGCCATCATCATCAGGCCGCAGATGCGCACGTGGGCCATCTCTCGCCACTCACCGCCGGCGAGCAGCTGTCGGCAGTCGTCGAGCGTAAGTCCGTATTTCGTCGACTCCTCGGCAATGTGGAGTTCGAGCAGTACGTCAATGACACGGCCGCAACGCGCCGCCTGCTTGTCAATCTCGCTGAGCAACCTGAGCGAGTCGACGGCCTCGACCATGTCGATGTACGGGGCAATATACTTCACCTTATTCGTCTGCAGGTGGCCAATGAAGTGCCACACGATATCCTTGGGCAGCGACTCGTGCTTCTGCCGCAGCTCCTGCTCGTGGCTCTCGCCGAACACGCGCTGGCCCTCGGCGTAGGCGGCCTCGATATATTCGTTGGGGTGATACTTGCTGATAGCCACCAGGCGGACGCCATCGGGCAGTGAACTGAGCACCCGGTGCAGATTTCCCTTGACGTCGTACATATTACTGCTGCTCATATTCAGGTTTCTCGTCGGCAGGTTTCTCCTTGCCGTATTCGTAGACGTCCATCAGCGTCGTCTCGGCAACCGACGAAATGACGTAGTCGATCATCGTGCCGCCCATGACCTCGGTGATGTTCTTCACCGCACCGCTGAGCGTGCCGGCGTTCACCAGGTAGTTCACGCTGGAGCGCTTCTCCTTGGCGGTCTTCTCGTCGATGGTGATAAACTGCAGCTTGGTCTTGTACCAGCGGTCGGCCATCTCCTCGTCGCTGAAGAATATCTCCTTGTAAGGCGCTATCTTGATGTCCTTGATGTCAAACTGTCCGCTGATGTACGACGACATCTCCTCCATGATACGCTGTTCGGCCTCGGTGAAGCTGAGGGCGTCGATGGTATAGGTCTCCGTGACTTTCTTCTGCAGGCCATCTTCCATGGTCTTCTCGTACTGAATCTTACATTCAAACCAGATTGCTGTTCTTGATCTCATTGTATTATTGTTTTTTCCGTGATTTTGTTTCAGCCCGCAAAGGTACGCAAAAAAGCCGAAAGCGCAAAACTTTCGGCCAATTTCTTCAATGATGACATGCCGACGGAACGGCACGTCGACGGCCTAACGACCGCCACGGCCGCCGCCGAAGCCACCGCCAAAGCCACCACGGCCACCGCCGCCGAAGCCCCCGCGCCGGCCGCCGCCCTCACCACGACCGCCCTCGCCACGACCACCGCCACCGCCGCCGAAGACATTGAGGCGATAGCTGACGTGGAGCATAGCATAACTCGTGATGGCGTTCACCTCGCGGTCAGACCATCCGTTGGCCGTCACGTTGCGGGTGAAGTTTGTCTGCTGAGCCAGGATGTCATACCACTGCAGCATGACGGTGAGCTTCTTGCCGCGCAGGAAGCTGTAGCTCAGCTGGGCGTTCCAGATCAGTTCGTCGGTATTGAGCGTGGCGTCAGCATAGCCGCGCTTGCTGTAGACATGGAAGTCGGTGGAGAGCACCGGCCAGTATGAGGTGTTGGCCGACGAGCGACCGTTGAGCTGGTTCAGGTCGATGCGGGTGTTTCCGCCGTAGTTGAAGTTCCAGGTGTCCAGGTTACGGCTGGCTTGCAGCCGGTTCTCCGTTCGGGCATAGCTGGCGCGCACGTTGAGCGAGAAGTTCCACCAGCGGTTACGGTAGCTCAGCGAAACGTCGGGCGACAGGTTGTAGGTATGGGTCACGTTGCGGTCGGGCACTGCCGTGCGGTTTAGGTTGACGTAGCCGACCTGGTGGCGGTAGCTGCCGTTGATGCCGCCGCTGAAGTCCCAGCGGTTCAGCGTGTCGAGGCCGATGTTGAAAGAGCCGCCGCCGTTGATGCCCCAGTTGCCGTCGATGTTCTCGGGTCGTGAGATGCGTCCGCCCGTGGTCTCATTATAGGTCACGACGTTGCCGATGGAGTTTGTCGTGCGCTGCAGGTTGAGGTTGGTCGAGAAGCTCCAGTTGCGCTGGGCCTTGGGAATCATGAAGCCGAGGCTGTCCTCGACGAGTGTCGGCGTGCGCATCTTCTGGAAGTTCACGCCGAGGTTGGTCGAGAACGAAGGCTTCAGCCCCGCGTTACCCATCGAGATGTTCAGCGGGTTGGTGTCGTCGTAGATCTCGAGCAACTGCGTGATGTTGGGTTGCTGGGTCTGCCCGCGGAAGTTCACCTGCAGGTTTGTCTGCTGGTTGAAGCGGTAGCGCAGGTTCAGCGTCGGCGAGAAGTTGGTCACCGTACGCACGGTGTCGACGGGCTTGCCGAGGTACTGCTGTATGAAGTGCGAGCGCTGAGGGCGTGCCTGAACGCCGACGTTCAGGTTGTACTTCTCGCGCACCAGCCGCAGCTGTACGTCAGCCTGGTGGTTGTACTCCGTACGCTCGGAGTAGCGGCTCAGGTCGCGCGACAGATAGTCGATTTCGTAGTCCTGCGGCAGGAATCCGAAGTCGCGGTAGTTGTTCATCACCGTGCGGTACACCTCGTCAGTATAGTCGGGCAGGTCGTAGGTCGAGGGGTCGCTCTTTTGGTAGCTGTAGTTGTAGTTATAGTTCAGCTGCAGGAAGAGGCCCTGCTGGCCAACCATGCGTCGCATGTTGCGGTTGCCGAAGGGGCCGCGCCCCTGCTGTTGCTGCTGGCGCTGCAGGGAATCTTCCTCGGTGGGCTTCGGCTTGAAGATGAACAGCGGCTCGGTGTAGGTAGCGCCTATGCTGTAGCTGGTATTGTCGTTGGGCGACACGGTGTATCGGTTTGTCTGGTAGGTGGAGTCGTTGCCCAGGCGGTCCTTCTGCTGATAGAGGTGCACCAACGAGAGGTTGCCGTTCTTGTTCGTACCGTCACGGTAGTTGAAGCTCGACGTCACGGCCACGTTACGGCCGTTGCGGTTCAGCCGGCGGTGCAGCTGCAGGTTGGCGCGCAGGTTGGTGTTCGAGCCGTTGCTCATCGACTTGTTCTCGCGCCCGTTGACGACGAGCCCGAGGTCGTTCAGATAGCTGAGGCTGTCGGCGTTGAGCGGGTCGAGCGTATGGTCGAAGGGATTCTCGTTGAACGACGCATTGGTGGAGTAGCCGCGGCCGTCGTTGCTCGACCAGCTCAGGTCGGGCCTGAACGAGAGCGTCGTCACCGAGTCAATCTGCCATTGCAGGTTCATGTTGCCCGTCCAGCTGTTGCTGCGCGAGTAGTTCTGGCTGATACTGTTCGAGAAGGCACCGCCGCGCGAGGCCAGCACGAAGTTCTCCGAGCCCGTGCGGCTCCAGTTGTCGGCGTCCTGGCGGTTCCACGTCACGCGCCCGCTCCACCGCAGGTTGCCGGCGGTGTTGCGCTGCCCCTTCTCGTAGCTGGCGTCGAGGGCGGCCGTCTTCGTCTCGCGCTGACCGCTGCCGTTGCCTCGGCCGCGTCCGCCCCTGCCCGAGAAGTTGCGGTCGTTCACGTTGTTGGCGTTACCCATGAACGTATAGCGCACGGCTCCGAAGGGCTTCATGGCCGTCAGTCGGATGCCGTAGCGGTTGTCGGTACCGTAACCCAGGTCGGGGTTGGCCTGTATGCCGTTGCGGGCCGACCGCTTGGTGGTGAACTCCAGCACGAAGTCGTCATTGCCGTCGTCGATACCCGTCAGGCGGCTCTGGTCGCTCTTCTCGTCGTAGGCCTTCACCTTGTCTATCACGTACGAGGGCAGGTTCTTCATCACGGCGTCGTTGTTGCCGGTCATGAAGTCGCGGCCGTCCAGTTTGAATCGCTTCACGTCCTTGCCGTTGATCGTGATCTTGCCGTCGTCGTCGATCTTTGCACCGGGCAGGGCCTCTACCAGCGCCTCGATGACCGACCCCTCCGGCACGCGGAAGGCGTCGGCATTGTAAACCACCGTGTCGTCCTTGATGACCATCTTCGGCACGTTGGCCGTCACCACGGCCTCTGACAGCTGTACGGCGTCGGGCTCCATGCTGACAGTGCCCAGCCCCAGCGCCTGGCGGCTCTTAGTCAGGGGGCGTGCGAGCGTCTTGTAACCCAGGAAGCTGAATTTCAGCAGATAATTGCCCGCAGCGACGCCGCTGAGCGTGAAGTTACCACGGGCGTCGGTATACGTACCGCCGACGAACGTTGTGTCCTTTCCACCTATTTTATAGAGTTGCAAGGTTGCCTTCTCCAAGGCTTCCTTCGACTCTGAATCGACGACGCGCCCCGTCAGCGTGTTTTGCTGGGCAGCTACTGGCAAGCCTCTCAGCAGTAGCATCAGAAGTAGGATTGACAGTCTGTTAAAATTCTGCTTCATTCAATTGATTTGTATAGCTTAAGTGTTTATTATGTTTATTTGACGCAACGGCCATGAAATGTTTAAAAGACGCCCATTTTCTTAACATTTAAAAGATAATTTGTTAAATCTTGTCAAAGGCAGCCCCTAATAGTAGCGAAACATAGGAAACAACCCGCACTTCACGCACTTCCAGCACCTGACTCCGCCGCGAGAGGTGGCGGAAGGCGCGCGAAAGGCGGCGCGCCACGATGTTCCCACGGCGCGGGACAATTGTTCCACGGCGCGGAATAATTATTCACCGCCCGTGAATATCGGCCGCGGCGGCCGGGTGCAGGTTCGGGTGGCGGTTGGTTGGCGGCAGTCGGGGGTTGGCGGCGGCGTAACCGTCTGACGGTGAGGGCGTAGTGCGGGAAGTGAGGGAAGTGCGGGGTAATACCTGCAATTAGCAACTAAACATCAACGGTCAGTCTCGCTCTTCAGCGTGGGCAGCGTCAGGTGGTAGCGCACGGCCAGGAAACGGATGACGCAGGTGGTGAGAAACGAGACGATTGCCGTCACCTCGACGGCAAAGCCCGCCTCGGCCAGCAGCCAGTAGACCATGCCGCCGACGACGCACGCCATGGCGTAGATCTCGCGGTGGAAGATGACCGGCTCGTTGTTGAGCAGTACGTCGCGGATGACACCGCCGGCCGAACCGGTGATACAACCCATGATGATGGCCACCCAGAAGGGCTGACCGAAGGCCAGCGACTTCTGTATGCCGGCAATGGTGAACAGGGCCAGCCCCAAGGTGTCGAAGACGAACCAGGCATTCTTCAGCGGCTCCATCCACCGGCCGAAGAAGACGACGGTGAGCAGGGCGGCGGCCGTACATATCATATAAATAGGTGTAGTCATCCAGAACGGCGTGGTGCCGAGCATGACGTCGCGGATGGTACCGCCACCGATGGCGACGGCTATGCCGCAGACGTAGCCGCCGAACCAGTCGAAATGCTTGGCAGCCGCATGACGGATGCCGGAAATGGCAAAGGCAAAGGTGCCCAACAGTTCTATAATACTTATAATAATGTCTTGCTCCATGATTCTCGGTCGGTTACTCCTTATAACGCTCGCCCCAGTAGGCCACCATCCGTTCGTAGAGCTTCTGCTCTGACGGCGACTGCTGGGCATGCCAAAGCCGCTCTCCGGTAAGTGCATCGGGAAGATACTGCTGAGGCGTGAAGTGGCCGGGGTAGTCGTGCGGATACTTATAGCCGTCGTGGTAGCCCAGGTCCTTCATGAGCTGCGTCGGCGCATTGCGGATAGGCAGCGGGACGGGCTGGTTTCCCGTGCGGCGAACGAGGTCGAGGGCGGCATCGATGCCGAGATAGGCCGAATTGCTCTTAGGCGAGGTGGCTAAGTAGACGGTGGCCTCGGCAAGGGGGATGCGCCCCTCGGGCCACCCAATCTTCTGGACGACGTCGAAGGCGGTGTTGGCCAGCAACAGGGCGTTCGGGTTGGCAAGTCCGATGTCCTCGGCGGCTGAGATGACGAGGCGACGGGCAATGAACTTAGGGTCTTCGCCGCCCTCAATCATGCGGGCCAGCCAGTAGAGGGCAGCATCAGGGTCGCTGCCGCGGATGGACTTGATGAAGGCCGAGATGATGTCGTAGTGCATCTCGCCGTCCTTGTCGTAGGCCAGCGGATTCTGCTGCAGACGTGCTACGACGAGCTCATCGGTGATGACGACGTCGGCCGACTCTGCCTCGACGACGAGCTCAAGGATGTTGAGCAGCTTGCGGGCATCGCCGCCGCTGAAGCGTAGCAGGGCGTCGGTCTGACGGAGTTCGATGTGGCGCTCGCGCAGCACGACGTCGGTAGTGACGGCACGATGGAGCAGCTGCAGCAGGTCGTCCTTCTCGAGCGGCTTGAGCACATAGAGCTGGCAGCGCGAAAGCAAGGGCCGTATGACCTCGAACGAAGGGTTCTCGGTCGTGGCACCGATGAGGGTGACGATGCCCCGCTCGACGGCCCCCAGGAGGGAGTCCTGCTGGGATTTCGAGAAACGGTGAATCTCGTCGATAAAGAGTATCGGCGACGCCTCGTTGAAGAAGCGCCCCTTCTGGGCCTTCTCGATGACGTCGCGCACATCCTTCACGCCGCTGGTGACGGCCGACAGCGTGTAGAACGGCGTCTCAAGACGGTTGGCAATAATCTGGGCCAGCGTCGTCTTGCCGACCCCCGGCGGGCCCCAGAGTATAAACGACGACACACGGCCAGCGTCGATCATTCGGCGCAGTACGGCCCCCTCGCCCACCAAATGGCGCTGCCCGATATAGTCGTCGAGCGTGCGGGGCCGCATTCTTTCAGCTAACGGTTGTGACATAATCGGCAGCAAAGTTACGATTTTTTTCTGATAACCGTAGCTGTTTCCGAATATTTTTCGTAACTTTGCAGGCAAAAATCAAAATGACTAAAGAATTATGGCAAAAGCATTGACAAAGACAGCGTTCCACTTCGATGGACAGAAGAGCGTTTACCACGGAAAAGTGCGTGACGTGTACAACATTAACGACGACCTGATGGTGATGGTAGCCACCGACCGTATTTCGGCCTTCGACGTGGTGCTGCCCAAGGGCATTCCCTTCAAGGGGCAGGTGCTCAACCAGATTGCTGCCAAGTTTCTGGACGCCACGGCAGACATCTGTCCGAACTGGAAGCTGGCAACGCCCGACCCGATGGTCACCGTCGGTCTGAAGTGCGAGGGCTTCAGGGTCGAGATGATTATCCGCTCGATACTGACCGGCTCGGCCTGGCGCGAGTATAAGAATGGTGCCAGGACGCTCTGCGGCGTACGTCTGCCCGACGGCATGAAGGAGAACGAGCGGTTCCCCGAGCCCATCATCACCCCGACGACGAAAGCCGACGAGGGTCACGACATGAACATCTCACGCGAGGAAATCATTGCCCAGGGACTCGTCTCGGCTGAGGACTACGCCGTGATGGAGGATTACACCCGCCGCATCTTTGCCCGCGGACAGGAGATTGCTGCCAAGCGCGGCCTGATTCTCGTCGACACGAAGTACGAGTTCGGCAAGCGCGACGGCAAGGTGTATCTCATCGACGAGATTCACACCCCCGACTCCAGCCGCTACTTCTATGCCGACGGCTACGAGGAGAAGCTGGCCAAGGGCGAGCCGCAGCGCCAGCTCTCGAAGGAGTTCGTGCGCCAGTGGCTCATTGAGCACGACTTTATGAACGAGCCGGGCCAGGTGATGCCCGAGATTACCGATGAGTACGCCGAGAGCGTCGCCGAACGCTACATCGAGCTCTACGAGCACATCGTGGGCGAGCCGTTCAACAAGGCTGCCGAGGAAGGCGACATCGCCGCCAGAATCGAGAAGAACGTCAGCGACTGGCTGAAAACACGATAACCCCACACACTGACAGCACATGAGCTACCAACAGGAGGCGATAAAGCCCTACAACAGCGGCGACAAGGCGGCGCAGGTGGAACAGATGTTCGACAACATTGCTCCCGCCTACGACCTGCTGAACCACCGGCTCTCGTGGGACATTGACCGCGGATGGCGGCGCAAGGCCATCAGTCAGCTGGTGCCCTTCAACCCGAAGACGGTGCTCGACATCGCAACGGGTACGGGCGACTTCGCCATCCTGGCAGCGCAGATGCTGAAACCCCAGCGGCTCGTGGGCGCCGACATCAGCGAGGGGATGATGCAGATAGGCCGCGAGAAGGTGAAGAAGGCCGGACTTGAGGACGTCATCACCTTCGAGCGCGAAGACTGCCTGAACCTGAGCTACCCCGACGGCTCGTTCGACGCCGTCACCGCCGCCTTCGGCATACGCAACTTTGCCGACCTCGACCGCGGACTCAGCGAGATGTGCCGCGTGCTGAAGCCCGGAGGCCACCTGAGCATCGCCGAACTGACGACGCCTACGCGATTCCCCATGAAGCAGCTCTTCAGCATCTACTCTCACACGGTGCTGCCCCTCTATGGACGGCTCATCAGCCACGACACCAGCGCCTACAGCTACCTGACACAGACCATCGAGGCATTCCCGCAGGGCGAGCGCATGATGGACATTCTACGCAAGGCCGGATTCAGCGAGACCCGCTTCAAACGACTCACCTTCGGCATCTGCACGATGTACTTTGCAACAAAATAAACAAACATGGATAAATACGGACTTATAGGCTACCCGTTGGGACACTCGTTCTCAATCAGCTACTTCAACGACAAGTTTGCCGACGAGGGCATCAACGCCAAGTACGAGAACTTCGAAATATCGAGCATCGACCAGCTGCAGGAGGTGCTCGACAAGAACCCTAACCTGCGCGGACTCAACGTGACCATACCCTATAAGGAAAAGGTGATGGAGTTTCTCGACAGCATCACCCCCGAGGCGCAGGCCATCGGAGCGGTGAACGTCATTCGCGTCAGCCACGAGGGCAAGAAAACCCGGCTGAAGGGGTACAACAGCGACGTCATCGGATTTACGAAGAGTATCGAGCCGATGCTCGACAGCCACTGGCACAAGAAGGCGCTCATCCTGGGAACGGGCGGAGCCTCGAAGGCCATCAACTACGGACTGAAGTCGCTGGGCATGGAGACGGTCTACGTCAGCCGCTACCAGCGGCCGGGCACGATACAGTATGAGAACATCACGCCTGAGGTGGTTCGCGAGTACAACGTCATCGTCAACTGTACGCCCTTAGGCATGTACCCCCACACCGAGGAGTGCCCGCAGCTGCCCTATGAGGCCATGGACCACCACACGATTCTCTACGACCTGATATACAACCCCGACGAGACGCTCTTCATCAAACGCGGCCGCGAACAGGGCGCCGAGGTGAAGAACGGTCTCGAAATGCTACTGCTCCAGGCGTTCGCCTCGTGGGAGTTCTGGCATGAGTAACCCCCGGTTCCCGTTGGGAGTGTGAAGTGTGGAGTGAAAAGTGATAAGTGAAAAGTGAAAAGTGAAATGAGTAACAACAGATACATGCAGCGGGGCGTATCGGCCGCCAAAGAGGACGTACACGCTGCGATAAAAAACATCGACAAGGGGCTCTATCCGCAGGCTTTCTGCAAGATTATTCCCGACATTCTGGGCGGCGACCCTGAGTATTGCAACATCATGCACGCCGACGGCGCAGGCACGAAGTCGTCGCTGGCCTATATGTACTGGCGAGAGACGGGCGACCTCAGCGTCTGGCGTGGTATTGCCCAGGATGCCGTAGTGATGAACACCGACGACCTGCTCTGCGTCGGCGCTACTGACAACATCCTCGTCTCGTCGACCATCGGGCGCAACAAGATGCTCGTTCCCGGCGAGGTCATCTCGGCCATCATCAACGGCACCGACGAGCTGCTCAGCGAACTGCGGCAGATGGGCATCGGCATCTGGCCTACAGGCGGCGAGACGGCCGACGTGGGCGACCTCGTGCGCACCGTCATCGTCGACTCGACAGTGACCTGCCGTATGCGCCGCGCCGACGTCATCGACAATGCCAACATCCGCCCCGGCGACGTCATCGTCGGTCTCTCCTCCACGGGACAGGCCACTTACGAGCACCGCTACAACGGCGGCATGGGCAGCAACGGCCTGACGTCGGCACGCCACGACGTCTTTGCCAAGTACCTGGCCGAGCGCTACCCCGAGAGCTATGACCACGCCGTACCTGACGAACTGGTGTATAGCGGCAAGTACAAGCTGACAGCCCCCCTTCCTGACCCCGATGGGGCAGTAATTGGGACCGACATGGGCCAGCTGGTGCTCTCGCCCACCCGCACCTACGCTCCCGTCATCAAACGCCTGCTCGACGAGCTGCGCCCCGAGATTCACGGCATGGTACACTGCACGGGCGGTGCCCAGACCAAGGTGCTCCACTTCGTCGGCGACAACTGCCGCGTGGTAAAGGACAACATGTTCGCCGTGCCGCCACTGTTCAAGGCCATCCACGACTGCTCAGGCACCGACTGGAAGGAGATGTACCAGGTGTTCAACATGGGTCACCGCATGGAAATCTACGTCCGCCCGGAGGTGGCCGAGAAGGTCATCGCCATCTCGCGCTCGTTCAACATCGACGCCCAGGTCGTAGGTCATATCGAAGAGGGGCCGAAGAGCCTCACCATAAAATCAGAATTTGGAGAATTCAATTATTGATGGAGAACAACAGCATACTACAGAAGCTCGACGGCCTGGAGGCCCGCTTCGAGGAGGTGTCGACCCTCATCACCGACCCCGACGTCATCAGCGACCAGCAACGCTTCGTGAAACTGACCAAAGAGTACAAGGATCTGGGCGACATCATGGATGCCCGCAAGCGCTACATCGCCTGTCTGAACGGCATCCGCGAGGCCAAGGACATCCTGGCCAACGAGGACGACCCCGAGATGAAGGAGATGGCCCGTGAGGAACTCTCGGCCAACGAGGCTCTGCAGCCCAAGTTGGAGGAGGAAATCAAGATTGCCCTCATACCTAAAGACCCCGAGGACGCCAAGAACGTGCAGATGGAGATTCGCGCCGGAACGGGTGGCGACGAGGCCTGCCTCTTTGCCGGCGACCTGTTCAAGATGTACAAGAGCTACTGCGACTCGCGCGGCTGGCAGCTCTCGATTACCAGCGTCAGCGAGGGTGCCGTCGGCGGCTATAAGGAAATCGACTTCGCCGTCAGCGGTGCCGACGTCTACGGTACGCTGAAGTACGAGTCGGGCGTCCACCGCGTGCAGCGTGTGCCCGCCACCGAGACTCAGGGCCGCATGCACACCTCGGCAGCCACCGTCGCCGTACTTCCTGAGGCCGACAAGTTCGAGGTCCACGTCAACGAAGGCGAAATCAAGTGGGACACCTTCCGCTCGAGCGGAGCCGGTGGTCAGAACGTCAACAAGGTGGAGTCAGGCGTCCGTCTGCGCTATATGTGGAAGAACCCCAATACGGGCGAGACCGAGGAGATACTCATCGAGTGTACCGAGACCCGCGACCAGCCTAAGAACAAGGAGCGCGCACTCTCGCGGCTCTATACCTTTATATATGATAAGGAGCACCAGAAGTATATGGACGACATCGCCTCGCGCCGCAAGAGTCTCGTCTCTACCGGCGACCGCTCGGCCAAGATCCGCACCTACAACTTCCCGCAAGGCCGCGTCACCGACCACCGCATAGGCTTCACCACCCACGACCTGCAGGGCTTCCTCGGCGGCGACATACAGCCGATGATCGATGCCCTGACCGTGGCCGAAAATGCAGAACGAATGAAAGAATCAGAATTATGACCAGAAAAGAACTTATACAGCAAATCAGCGAGAAACAGTCGTTTCTCTGCGTTGGGCTCGACCCCGACATCAACAAGATTCCGCAAGTACTGAAGGACCAGATAAATGCGAAATTCGACAACGAGAACACCGCGCTCGCCGCCACGCTCTTCTCCTTCTGCTCGGCCATTGCCGACGCCACAGCCCCCTACTCTGTGGCCTTCAAGCCCAACCTGGCCTTCTTCGAGGCCTACGGGCAGGCTGGCTACAAGGCCTACGAGTCGCTCGTCTTCTACCTGCGCCAGCATCACCCCCACCACTTCATCATTGCCGACGCCAAGCGCGGCGACATCGGCAACACCAGCGCCATGTACGCCCGCAGCTTCTTTGAGGGCATCGCCGAGGTCGACGCCCTGACCGTGGCACCCTACATGGGCGAAGACTCCGTCAAGCCGTTCCTCGGCTACGAAGGCAAGTGGGTGGTTCTGCTGGCACTGACCAGCAACAAGGGCTCGCACGACTTCCAGCTGACGGAGTCGCCCGACGGTGAGCGGCTGTTCGAGAAGGTGCTCAGGCGCAGCCAGCAGTGGGCCACCGACGAACAGATGATGTACGTCGTCGGCGCCACCCAGGGCCAGATGTTCGAGGACGTCCGCCGCCTGGCCCCCACCCACTTCCTGCTCGTCCCCGGCGTAGGTGCCCAGGGCGGTTCGCTGCAGGAGGTCTGCCGTTACGGCATGAACCGCGACTGCGGCCTGCTGGTGAACTCCAGCCGCGGCATCATCTACGCCTCGGGCGAGGCCGACTTTGCCGACGCGGCAGCCCAGAAAGCCCGCGAGTTGCAGGAGCAGATGAAGACAGAGTTGCAGCGCAAGCCACTTTTTTAGCTTCGAACCATAAAATAATTGCCCAAAAACTTGTAAAACACAAATTATCTGCTTATTTTTGCAGACGAAATAAAACACAAGAAACATGGCAAAGGAAAAAGAAGAAAAAAATGCGCTGACACTCAAAGCATTGACAAAAAGCAGTGTGTGGGACATTCAGGAGAACGACGTCTTCCGACTTTGGGAGAGCTCCGACAAGGATGCCGACGTGCGAGAGAACATCAGGCACTATCAGGACATCCTGCGCAGCGCATTCATGATTGAGGTGCTGAAGGACGACTCGAAGGCCGTCAGGGCTTCCTACGAGAAGCAGGGCTACAAAGTGGGCCAGGTGAAGCTCGGCGAGAGTGCCAAGGTGACCTGGGCCCTGAAGAAGCGCCCCATCGTCAGGGTCACTGACCTGACCTACGAGAACATACGCCACATCTCGGCTGCCAAGCTCGTCGAGGTGCTCGACCGCAACTTCGGCGGTGGCTGGGACTCGCTGTCGCAGAGCATCAAGGACATCATTGAGAGTGGCTTCGACATCTCGACGACGACACTGCCCAAAGACCGTCTGCACAAGAAGGGCGGCATGTACGAAAAGAAGGTTGCCGACGGCTACGACGTGCTCGAGGTCGAGAAGGGCTCATGGGTAGAGGCCATCTTTGCCAAGCTGAAGCCCGAGGCCGAGAAGCCCCGCATGAAGTTCCCGTCGCCCGACAGCGACGACGAAGACCTTGACAACGAGGACGACGACGTCGAGATTGAGGACAACTACAACAAGCCCGACGAGGACGACATCGAGATTGAAGACCCTGCCGACGACGACATCACCGAGGACAACTACTCGACGATGATGGACCTCGGCGGCGACGACGATGAAATCACGGCCGACAGCCTTGAGGACTACGCCGACGAGTAGTCGTTAAGGGACACGAGTCAAAACTTCTGCAGTTCGCTATATATTCGCTGTACGGGCAGGCCCATCACATTGTAGTAACTACCGTGCAGGCCCGTACAGCCAATATATCCTATCCACTCCTGAATACCGTAGGCCCCCGCCTTGTCGAAGGGCTTGTAGGTGGCTATGTAATAGGCTATCTCCGCGTCGGTCAGCTCCTTGAACGTCACGTCGGTACGCACCGAGAAATGCGTCGAGCGGTCACGGGTGGTCAGACAGACGCCCGTCACCACCTGGTGGGTACAGCCGCTCAGCTTACGTAGCATCATCGTGGCCTCGGCCTCGTCGGCCGGTTTGCCGAGCACCTCGCTGCCGACGATGACCACGGTGTCGGCGGTGATAATCAGTTCGTCGTCGGCCATGCTCCGACGGTAGGCCTCGGCCTTCTTCCCGGCAATATACTCTGCCGTTTCCAGGGCGGGCAACCCGGCCGGATAGCTCTCGTCGATACCCGCCAGCACACGCACCTCAAACTCGAGGCCCAGACCCGCCAACAACTCACGGCGGCGCGGCGAATTGCTGGCCAGCACCACCCTATATTTCTCTTTTTTCATCTTTCATCTGTCATTTAGCAGAGCGAATCATCACCACCCGAAGGCCTTCTCGCTGCTGAGCCATTTGCCCTGGGCGCGGAGCGTCTGCTCCAGCACGTCGCGGCCGCAACCCATGCCGCCGCGCCAGGGACTGACGTAGAGACACACCTCCTTGACATCGGGACAGGCATCCTGCGGACAGACGGGGCAACCCACGCGGCGCAGGATCTCAAGGTCGGGCACGTCGTCGCCCATGTAGACCACCTCGCGGTCGGTCAGCCCATATTTCGCCAGGAACTCGTCGTAAGTCTTAATCTTCACGGCGCATCCCATATAGATGTCCTCAACCCCCAGACGCTCGTAGCGCAGGCGGACGGCGTCGGTCGTGGCCCCCGTCAGGATGACCACCCTCAGCCCCATCTTGACGGCCAGCTGAATAGCATAGCCATCCTTGATGTTCACCGTACGCAGCGGCTCGCCTTCGGCTGAGAGGGTAATCGTCTCGGCCGAGAGCACGCCGTCAACATCGAAGATGACGGCCTTCACCTGCTGTAAGTCGTAGTCAATCATTCGCTGTACTTATTGATATGAACGTTCTCCCACTTCAGCTTGTCCTCGTTCTGCGGCTTGCGCTCGTCGGCCTTGTGGCCAATAGCCACGACGCAGAGCACGCTGAGGTTTTCAGGTATGCCGAGGATGCCGCGGATGACGGTGTCGGCCGGCGTACCGTCGGAGAGTCCGCGGCCACGCATCTGCACCCAGCAGCTGCCCAGTCCGAGGTCCTCGGCCTGGTACTGCATGGAGATGGCGGCGATGGAGCCGTCCTCCACCCAGCAGTCGTTCTCGGTGGGGTCGCCCAGGACGACGACGGCCAGCGGTGCTCCCTTGAGGAACTGTGAGCCGAGGTCCTTGGCGTCGGCCAGCTTCTCGATGTCGGTCTTGTCGTCGACGACCACAAACTGCCAGGCGCGCTGGCCTTTCGACGTCGGCGACATCAGTGCGGCGCGCATGATGAGCCTCACGTCCTCGGCGTCAATCTCTTGCTCAGTAAACTTCCGGTGCGAACGGCGCATCTGCGCCAGGTCTTTGAATTCTGTCATAGTTGTCGTTCTGTTTTTAAATTTTCGGCAAAGGTACGAAATATTTTTCAGAATTTACGCATTTCTCAAATAAATGTGCTATCTTTGCCACGTGAAAGAACCGACGGCACATATTATCACTAACCAGAAAGACTTGCCGCTGCTCGACAACAGCAACTTCTTCCACAGCAGGCAACTCTTCGAGATAGCGCGACAGACGCCGCGCCAGAAGCCCTATATGGTCGTCGTTCAGGACGAGCGTGGCGTGCTGGCCCACATGCTGGCCATCGTGCGCTACCGCACCTCGTGGTTTCCACCTTATTTATATATGCACTGCAGATTGCTGGGCGAGGGCGTCTACAGCTATCAGCACGAAGGCATGGCCGACTCGGCGCTCTTCGGGCTGATGCTCGACGCCCTTCGCTCAAAGCTCAGCAACCGCGTACTCTACATCGAGGTGAGCAACCTGAGCCACAAGATGTTCGGCTACCGCGAACTCCGCCAGCGGCAGTTCTTTCCCGTCCACTGGATGAGCATCCACAACTCGCTGCACAGCCACACCCCCGAGGAGCGCATCAGCGCCCGCCTCGCCAAGCACATCGACAATGCCTACGCCAAGGGCGTCGTCACCAACGAGGTCAGCGGCGATGCCGACTTCGAGGCCTTTATGAAACTGCTCAAGCACCACCACTGGCTGAAGCCCAAGCGCTATATCCCCGACGAGAAGTTCTTCCAGCTCGTGAAGAATGAAGGCCACGGCCGACTCTACCTGACGCGCTACCACGGCCACGTCATCGGCTGCTCGGCCGTCGCCTACAGCCAGCAGAACGCCTACCTCTGGTACATGGCCTCGCGGCGTAAGTCGTTTGCCGTCGTCCACGCTGACGAGCTCACGCTCTGGCACGCCATCAAGGACGCCCACAGCCGCGGCTACCAGCACATCTTCTTTCTCGACGTCGGACTGCCTTTCTCCCACAACCCCTACCGCGAATTCATACTGCGCTTCGGCGGCAAGCCCGTGAGCACCAACCGCTGGTTCCGCATCTCCATACGCTGGATAAATGCCATTCTTTCATGGATTTATCGGACGTAAAAGTCTTGTATTTTTCTCAAAAAATGTAAAAAAGCCGGCGCAAAGCGCCTCTATCTCCGATTTTTTTCGTACCTTTGCCGTGACTTAATCTACACATATCGACATGGCAAAGAAAAAGATACTGTTTATTAACCAGGAGATAACTCCATACGTGCCCGAGACCGAGATGTCGCTGATGGGTAAAGCACTGCCACAGGCCATGCAGGAGCAAGGCCATGAGATACGCACCTTTATGCCCAAGTGGGGCAACATCAACGAGCGCCGCGGACAGCTGCACGAGGTGATTCGCCTTTCGGGCATGAACCTCATCATCAACGACACCGACCACCCGCTCATCATCAAGGTGGCCTCGATTCAGCAGGCACGCGTGCAGGTCTACTTCATCGACAACGACGACTACTTCTCGAAGCGACAGATGGAGAAAGACGAAATGGGCAACGACTACCCCGACAACGGCGAGCGTGCCATCTTCTTTGCACGTGGCGTTCTTGAGACGGTGAAGAAGCTGCGCTGGGTGCCCGACATCATCCACTGCCAGGGCTGGATGAGCGCTGTCGTGCCCCTCTACATCAAGACGGCCTATCACGACGAGCCCTCGTTCACCAACACCAAGGTCGTGACGTCGCTCTTTGCCAAGACCCTGAAGAACGACCTGGGTCAGAACTTCAAGAAATGTGTAGAATTCCGCGACGCCAAAGCCGAGTTGCTGTCGCCTTACGCCGACAACTTCGACTTCGAGGAGATGGGCAAGCTGGCCATCGACTACTCCGACGGCATCGTGGTGGCAGCCCCCGACGTCAACGCCACGCTGGTGAACTACGCCCGGTCGAAGCAGATTCCCCTGGTGGAATACCACGAGGACTTCGTCGAGCCCTACGAAGAACTTTACAACAGGATTTGTCCGGAAGAATAGCACACACTGAGACACACTACAATGATGAAACGCAACTTGCTGGCAGGGATGGCCGTCGCCATGATGGCTCTCTCTGCATGTAATGATGAGACTATAGACATAGGAAACACACTGACGGGAGAAACCGACAAGTTCAGCGTCAGCAAAGGTGAATTTAAGGTTACTACACGCTCGGTAATGGCCGACTCAGTGCTGCTCAGGAGCAGCTACTGCTACTTAGGCAAAGCCAAGGACGCTGACACACGCTCATACGTCACCAGCGAGTTCATGACGCAGTTCAACCTGCTCGAATCGTTCTCACTGCCCAGCCCGGACGACATCGTCACCCGCCACGACGGCATGGTGGCCGCCGACTCGTGCCAGCTGGAACTGTTCTACGACCTGGCTACGTCGACCGACACGCTCTCGGCCATGAAGATACGCGCCTCTGAGCTGGAGGTGCCGATGGAGGAGAACCGCCGCTACTACTCAAACTTCGACCCCGTAGCCGAGGGACTCATCAGGACCGACGGCATTCAGGCCGACAAGGTGTTCACCCTGGCCGACCAGACCCTCAGCGCCGCGAAGCGCAGCAGTAGCAGCGACTACCTGAGCAGCATCAAGGTGAAGCTCAACAAGCCCTACACCGACAAGAACGGCAAGTCGTACAACAACTACGGCACCTACATCATGCAGCAGTACTATCAGCACCCTGAGTACTTTAAGAACTCCTACACGTTCAACCACAACGTCTGCCCGGGCTTCTTCTTCTCCGTGGTCGACGGCGAGGGCGTCTATACCGAAATCAGCGAGATGAGCATCAGGTTCTACTTCCAGCGCAAGACGTCGAAGGCCGACTCAACGTCGACTTACGCCGTTGCACTGGCCGGAACGGAGGAAATCCTGCAGACGACCAAGATCACTAACGACAAGGAGAAGCTGAAGCAGCTGGCTGCCGACAACACCTGCACCTACATCAAGGCGCCCGCCGGACTCTACACCGAGGTGACACTGCCCGTCGACGACGTCTTCCGCGGCCACGAGAACGACTCCGTCCTCACGGCTTTCGTCGACTTCGTACGCATCAACGACATGAGCGACAACAAGTCGTTCAGCGTGCCGTCGAACCTCATGATGGTGCCCAAGGACAGTCTGACTTCCTTCTTCGAGACGCAGAAGCTGCCCGACAGCAAGATGACCTACAGCACATCGCTGACCAAGAGCACCAACGACTACTCCTTCACCAACATCTCGCAACTGCTCCACCGCCTGGCCAACATCAAGCAGGCCGGACTGAAGTCCGACCCCGACTGGGTGGCCCACCATCCTAACTGGAACAAGGTGCTGCTCGTGCCCGTCCAGGTCATCATGACCACGACGTCGAGCACGACGGCGGTATCGAGCTACGAGCACTGCGTCAGTCTGGCCAGCACCAAACTGGTCGGTGGCAGCGAGAGTCCCGACGACCCCATCAAGCTCACCGTCGTCTATGCCAACTTCAACAAATAGAAATCAGCATAGCCATGGCCGACGGATATATTGAGAAGAAACTCGAAGAGTATGAGGCACGCAAGCAGGGGTGGCTCAGGCAGCGCAAGCGGGTAAACAGGCCTAAAGGACCTTGTACTTCGCAAACTTCAGAAGCAGCTGTTTAGTGCCTGTGTTCCTGAACTCAACGGTGGCCTTCTGATTCTCGCCACTCCCCTCAACCCTTATCACCTTGCCAACGCCGAAGCGCTGGTGCTCTATCATGCAGCCTTCGCGGAGTGCCCCACCGCTGGCGGCGGCAGGCTGCTGGAATATGCTTACCGACGGCTCGGGCTGTCGCGGCGCAGCGGCTCTCGGCTTCGGGTCGGCCACAAACTGCGTGGCCACCGGCCGCGGATTCTGCATCCAGTCGCGGCCGCGGCTTGTCGTCTGGCGGTAGCTCCGCGTGTAGGTGCCGTCGTCGCCTCCTTTCTCTGACATCACGCGGATCAGCCTCGGGTCGATATCCTTGATAAACCGCGAGGGTGTGTCAAACTCCATGCGCCCGTAGCGGAATCTGTTCTGGGCGCAGGTCAGCGTGCAGTGGCGCTTGGCACGCGTGATGGCCACGTACAGCAGGCGGCGCTCCTCCTCCAGTTCGCGTGCCGAGTTGGTACACATCGGCGAGGGGAAGATGTTCTCCTCAAGACCGACGATGAACACCGACGGGAACTCCAGACCCTTGGCCGAGTGGATGGTCATCAGCGTCACCTTGTCGTGGTCGTCGCTGCCGCCGTCGCTGTCGAGGTCGGTCAGCAGGGCCACCTCCTGCAGGAAGTCAGTCAGGTAGACCTGCTCGCCCATATCCTCCTCGCGCCGGCTCTCGACGAAGTCCTGCATGCCGCCCAGAAACTCCTCCAGGTTCTCCTGCCGCGCCACATCCTCGGGGTTGTGGCTGCTGTAGATGTCGCGGCTGATGCCGCTCGCCATGATGATGTCGTGGCCCAGCACGTAGGCATCCTCCGTCTGCAGGCGTTCGCGCCACCCGTCAATCAGGCGTTTGAAGTCCTGAATCTTGGCCATCGTGCCCTTGCTCACGCTGATGGGGAAGAGCATCGGCTCGGCAATCACCTTCCAGAGGCTGACGCCATAGTCGCCGGCGGCCTTGACAATCTTGTCGACGGTGGTGCTGCCGATGCCGCGCGCGGGGTAGTTCACGATGCGCTTGAAGGCCTCCTCGTCGTCGGGGTTGGCCACCAGCCTGAAGTAGGCTATCACGTCCTTAATCTCCTTACGCTGGTAGAACGACAGTCCGCCGTAGATGCGGTACGGTATGTTGTCCTTGCGCATCTGCTCCTCGAATGAGCGACTCTGCGAGTTCGTGCGGTAGAGAATGGCGAAGTCGCTGTAGTCGCAGCCCTCCTGGCGGCGTATGCGCTTGATGTCCTGACAGACGATGAGCGCCTCCTCCTTGTCAGAGTAGGCGGGCTTCAGCACGATCTTCTCGCCCTGGTCGCCCATGCTGTAGACGTCCTTCGGAATCTGGCGCTCGTTCTTGCGTATCAGCGAGTTGGCGGCCTCGACGATGAGCTGCGTCGAGCGGTAGTTCTGCTCGAGCTTGAACAGGCGGGCGCCAGTGTAGGCCGACTGGAAGTTAAGTATGTTGTCGATGTTGGCCCCGCGGAAGCTGTAGATGCTCTGGGCATCGTCGCCGACGACGCACACCCGCTGGCGGTCGCGCGTCAGCTGCAGCACGATGGCCTGCTGGGCGAAGTTCGTGTCCTGATACTCGTCGACGAGCACGAAATGGAATCGCTCGACGTACTTCTGGCGCACGTCCTCGTTGTTCTGCAGCAGCACGTAGGTGTAGACCAGCAGGTCGTCGAAGTCCATGGCGTTGGCCTGGCGGCAGCGCTCGGCATAGCGGGCGTAGATATTGGTGATCTGAGGCCGCTTGCTGCGGGCGTCGTCCTGTGCCCACGCCGTCTGTCCGTATTGTCCGGCCAGTATCAGGTGGTTCTTGGCCATCGATATGCGGTCGGCCACGCTGGCCGGCTTGTACACCTTGTCGTCGAGCTCCATTTCCTTGATGATGGCCTTCACCAGCGAGCGGGCGTCAGTCTGGTCGTAGATGGTGAAGTTTGGGCTGAAGCCGATCTTCGCCGCCTCGACCCTGAGTATGTGTGAAAAGACGGAATGGAACGTGCCCATCTGCAGGTAGCGGGCCCTCTCCTGCCCCACCAGCCGGCCTATGCGCTCCTTCATCTCGCGCGCCGCCTTGTTGGTGAACGTCAGCGCGAGAATCTCCCAGGGCTTCATGCCCTGCTCCAGCAGGTAGGCTATCTTGTAGGTCAGCACGCGCGTCTTGCCCGACCCCGCACCGGCAATCACCAGCGAGGGTCCGTCGCAGTAGAGCACGGCTTCGCGCTGGCTCTCGTTAAGGTCTGATAGTAGCGTCGTCTCTTCCATAGTGGTTCAGCTGTTGGCCATGTTGTAGATAGCATCCATGTCGGCAGTGCCGAGGGTCTCCATGGCACCGATGGGCATCTTTCCGCCCCGGCTGCACTTCGTCACCATCAGCGCAATCTCGTCGGCCGTGGCCTGGCGGCCAATCAGCGCGGGAATGTTGGTGGGCATGCCGATGCGGCTGAAGAAGTCCTCGATGGCCTCGATGCCGCGCAGGGCCGTCTCCTCTGGGTGGGCGTAGTCGTTGGCGACGCCCATCACGTTGACGGCAAACTGCACGAAGCGGCTCACGTGGCGCGGCATGACGTAGCGCGCCCACGACCCCCAGAGGGCGGCCAGTCCGGCTCCGTGGGTAACACCGTAGAGGGCGCTCAGCTCGTGCTCAAGCTTGTGGGTGGCAAAGTCCTTCTCCGTGCCGCACTCCGTCAGGTCGTTGTGCGAGAGCGACCCCGCCCACATAATCTGGGCGCGGCTGCGGTAGTCGTCGGGATGGCTCAGCACCACCGGCGCGCAGTCCTTCACCGTGCGCAGCAGGGCCTCGCTCAGGGCGTCGGTCAGCGTCATCTCGTCGTACTTCGAGAAGTAGCGCTCCATCGTGTGCATCATGATGTCGGTGCAGCCGGCCGCCGTCTGGTAGGGCGGCAGCGTGAACGTGCGCTCGGGATTCATGATGGCGAAGCGGGCCCGGCAGAGGTCACTGTTGATGCCGCGTTTGACGAGCCCCTCGTCGCGGGTGATGACGCAGCTGCTCGACATCTCGCTGCCGGCGGCAGGGATGGTGAGCACCACGCCTATGGGCAGGCATGCCTGAGGCACGGCCCGGCCCTCCCAGAAGTCCCAGACGTCGCCCTCGTAGCCGGCGCCGTAGCCGATGGCCTTGGCCGAGTCGATGACGCTGCCCCCGCCGACGGCCAGGATGAAGTCTACGCCCTCGCGGCGGCACAGGTCGATGCCGTCGTAGACGAGCGACAGCAGCGGGTTGGGCACTACCCCACCCAACTCGACGTGGCCGATGCCGGCATCGTCGAGCAGGCGGCTCACCTTGTCGAGCAGTCCCGACCGTCGGGCCGAGCCGCCACCGTAGTGAATGAGCACCTTCGTCCCGCCGTAGGCCTTGACGAGGCCGGCGAGCTGTTCTTCCGAGTTGCGCCCGAAGACGACTCGCGTCGGCGCATAGTAGTTGAAGTCCTTAATCATATATCTTAATGTCGTGTATCTGGTAATTGTCGTTCATCACTTCCATGATCTCGTCCTCGGCCGACAGGTTGAAGTCGCCCGCGATGGTATTCTTCAGCGAGGCGGCGGCCAGCGAGTATTCCAGTATGCGCTGGTTGTCGTCGGGGAAGAGGCGCAGCGCGTGCAGGAAACCGCCATCGAAGGCGTCGCCGACGCCCATCGGGTCGACCACATTGGGAATGTCGACGATGCGCGCGTTGTACATCTGTCCGTCGGCCCAGAGCAGTGCCGTCAGCATGTGGTGGCTCGAACTGATCTGGTTGCGCATGCCAATCATGATCTTGCGGCAGTGCGGGCACAGCAGCCGTATCTCGTCGTACCAACGGCGGTACTCGTCGAGCTGCATGTCGTAGTCGGGCGTCGTGGCCTCGAAGGGTATCTTGGCGTGGCCGGTGATAAACTCGTACTCGATGACGTCGCCGAACATCACGTCGGCGTGGCCCATCATCCGCTTCAGCGTCTCGCGCGGCTGGGCACCCTCGTAGCGCCACAGGTTCTTGCGGTAGTTCAGGTCTATCGAGATGGTCAGCCCCATCTCCTCGGCCGTGCTGATGGCCTCGAACGTGGCATCGGCGGCCTGCTGTGTGATGGCAGCCGTGATGCCCGACACGTGCAGCACGTCGGCTCCGGCCAGTGCCCGACGCCAGTCTATCATGCCGGGCTTCAACTCTGAGTAGGCCGAACCGGCACGGTCGTAGGTCACGCTGGCATTGCGCAGGCTTGCTGCCTCCTCGAAGTAATAGACGCCGACGCGGTCGCCGCCGTAGATGATGTGCTGCGTGCCGACGCCCAGCTCGCTGAGTTTCATGGCACCGGCCCGGCCCATCTGCGTGGCGGGCAGACGGGTGACGTACTCTACGTCGTCGCCCTGCATGGCCAGCGACACGGCCACATTGGCCTCGCTGCCACCATAGTTTCCACAGAACAATCGTCCCTGCGACAGTCGTTTTTTGTCTTCCTTCGAGAAGCGAAGCATCAACTCGCCAAACGTTACAATCTTCTTTGCCATAGTCTATCTGTCTTTTGTCGTGTGTTTTGTATTGCCATGCAAAGGTACGGTTTTTTTTCCAATTTCGAGCATAAAGCCGCAAATTATTCATAAAAGTTTGTCTGCTAAAGCCGAGGGTTAGCTGGCGTTTCGGCCGGACGGCACTGCCTACGGCCGACCAGCGCGCTATAGTTGCGAATGGCAGCTTTTAACCAGCACTTCTTGCACTACCCGCACCTTCGGCTAACGTACGGCGGGCCTGCGGGATTGTTTCCACAGCGTGGAACAATTATTCCACAGCGTGGAATAAATATTCCACAGCGTGGAACGAATAAAAAGTGGCGCCGGACGAAACGCGGCGGGTTTTATCCTAAAGGCGCCAGTGGTTTTTAGGTGCGGGAAGTGCTGGAAGTGCGGGTTATAAAGTGTGATTAGCAACTATAGCCGCGCGCGCGGGACCAGCCTACTTCACCGTCACCTCAAGGGGTGCTGCCAGCGAGCGCATGAACCACTCGATGCGGGCCTGCCACTCTTGAGGCGTGCGCACGTCGTATTTCGACCAGGCCGAACCGAAGTAGTAGGTATAAGGCTCGCCCCGATAGTCGCTGAGGATGCCGAGGGCATGGCCGCGGTGGCGGCGCGTCTCGACCGTACCGTTGGGGAACAGGGCGGCCACGTAGAGCGGTGCCTGGTGCAGGCGGGGCTGGTCGGTGGGGTCGGTATAGCTGACGTAGTTGGGCCCGAGGACGACGGGGTCAGGATCCTCGCGCTGGATGACGACGCCCGAACAGAAGGATACGAAGCGGTCGAGCCCCTCGTACCAGACGGTCATACGGTTGAAGTTCGACTGCTTGTCGAGCTGTATCAGGCGGTGCTCCTCGACATCGCAGCCGTTCACCTGGGTCTTGCCCTGTACGAGGTGTACCGTCAGGCGCAGCGGACCCTCGTCGAGCACCTTATAGCTGCTGAAGACGTAGGGCATGACGATGCTGTCGCCGATCATCAGCGCCGGTGCGCCGCAGCCCAGCGTGGCGCCCACCTTGTAGGGGTCGAGGCCGCGGCCGTGGTCGTGGTGGTAGCTGTTGATGCGGTAGAGCGAGTCGCCGCGCTGACGGTTGACGCGGCGCAGCGAGTCGACGCGGGGCATCATCACGACGTCCTCAATGTGGTAGCGTTCGTCGACCACGAGCTCGGGGGTGTTCTTCGTCCACACGTCGATGCCGTAGGAGCGCTCGCCGGTGCGCCCCAGGGCCGGACCGTAGACACGGTAGCAGCCGCGGTCGTTCTCCCAGGCGAAGTCGTCCTTACGCTCGGGGTGGATGGCACCGTGACAGACGGTGGGGAACTTAGGCGGCTGTCCGGGGATGATGTAAAAGCGCGCCGTGCCCTTGGGGCGGACGGCAGCCTCGATGAGCAGCAGCGAGTCGTGGGTCAGCTGATAGGGCACGTCGAGCCCCGCCCCCTCGATGACGCGGAAGGGCACGTCCTGCCCGGCTATATGGAACGTGGGCAGCACCTTCGACGTCGGCACGGCCACCACCTCGTGGCGGAAGTCGGCGGTCGGGTTCTTCACCTCTACGGTCAGCGACTGGGCTGAAGTCGTGAGCACTGAGAAGTGAAAAGCGAGAAGTGAAAGAATGATAGAATTGGAAGTGATTCTTTTCATAATCCGTATAATTCGTATAATTCGTAGTCGCTCTTATGGTCTCAGTTCGCTGTCGAAGAAGTTCAGGCACTGGCGGAACAGGTGGTTGCGCGTGTTGCCGCCGTAGATGCTGTGGTTGCGGTTGGTATAGACGAGCTGGCGGAAGTCCTTGTCAGCCTGGACGAGGGCCTCGACGTACTCGGCGGTATTCTGGTAGTGCACGTTGTCGTCGGCCAGTCCGTGGCAGAGCAGCAGCGCGCCGCTGAGCTTCGAGGCGCGGGCAATGGGGTTCACCTCGTCATAGCCGCTCTTGTTCTCGTTGGGTGTGCGCATGAAGCGCTCGGTGTAGACGGTGTCGTAGTAGCGCCAGCAGGTGGGCGGGGCGATGGCGATGCCGCAGCGGAAGACGGGACGACCCTCCGACATGGCCATCAGCGTGTTCCAGCCGCCGTAGGACCAGCCCCAGATGGCGATGCGGTCCTTGTCGACGTAGGGCTGCTGGCCCAGCCACAGGGCAGCCTCCACCTGGTCGCGGGCCTCGAGCTCGCCCAGGCGCAGGTAGGTACACTTCTCGAACTCGGCGCCGCGGCCACCCGTGCCACGATTGTCGACGCAGACGACGATGTAGCCCTTCTGTGCCAGCAACTGCTCCATAATGGCGCCGTTGCCGCTCATGCCGATGCCCCAAGCGTTGCGCACCTGCTGGGAGCCGGGGCCGCCGTATTGGTACATGATGACGGGGTACTTCTTGTTCGGGTTGAAGTCCTTGGGCTTAACGAGCCACCCGATGAGCTTTGTCTCAGGCGTGGGGATGACGATGAACTCCTTGGTGCCCATGTCGTAGGAATCGTATTTCTGCTTCAGCGCCTTGTTGTCAATGAGCGTGGTAAGCGTCTTGCCCTGATTGTTGCAGAGCGAGTAGACGGCCGGATTGTTGATGTCGCTCCAGGTCAGGACAAAGTTCTTGAAGTCAGCCGAGAAGATGGCTGAGTTCCAACCCACCTTCGGTGTCAGACAGTCGGTCTTGCCGTTGCTGTGGTTCACATAGACCTTCTGGTTCTGAGGGTCGTTAAGGGCAGCGAAGTAGATGTCGCCAGTGGCCTCGTCGTAGCCATAGACGTCGGTGACGACGGTATGGGCAACTCCGCCGAGGCGCTGGCCGGGCTTCTCGAGGTCGCCTACGGTGCGCATCAGCTGGCCGTTGAGGTTGTAGACGTAGATGTGGTTGTAGCCGTCGCGCTCGCTGGTGAGCACGATGTGGCGGTCGGTGATGCGCAGCTGGGCCAGCACGTCCTCCTTGATATACTTCTCGACCTTGTCCTCGACCACGAGCTGGCAGAGTGTCGACAGGGGGTTGCACATATAGATGCGCAGGCAGTCCTGGTGGCGGTTCATGGTGACGACAGCCACCTTCGTGGGGTCACTCGTGGGCAGCAGGCGCGGAATGTAGCCGTCCTTGTCGAGTGGCAGGTCGAGGCGCCGTGTCTGGTGGCTCTTGATGTCGTAGCTCATGACCGAGACATCGGAGTTCTTTCCGCCGGGGACGGGGTACTTATAGGCGTAGTAGCCGGGATATTCGCTGTACTCCGTGCGCTCGGGGGCCATGCCCTTGAACAGCTGCATGGAGTACTGGCGCACCTGGCTCTCGTCGAAGCGCACCCACACCACCTGCTTGGAGTCGGCGGTGAAGGTGAGGGCCGAGTTGTAGCTGAACTCCTCTTCGTACACCCAGTCGGGCACGCCGTTGATGACCTCGTTGAAGCGTCCGTCCTTGGTAATCTGGCTCTCGGCGTTGTCGTAGAGCAGCTTCACCAGGTGGATGTTATTATCGCGCACGAAGGCGATGACGTTGCCGTCGGGCGAGAACGTGGGCACCTGCTGGGCGCCGCCCTCCGAGAGGGGCTCGAGCTTGTTGTTCTGTATGCTATATATATAATAGGTGGCAGTAAACGAGCGCCGGTAGATGGGCTTCGTATTGGTCTGGATGAGCATACGCTTGCCGTCGGGGCTCATCGTGTAGCCGTCGACGCTGCTCACTTTGGGCCCGCGGGCCGTGGCGGCGTCGAACAGTACGGCCACCTGCTTGCCCGTGCGGAACGAATAGCTGACGATGCGCTGGCCGTCGGCACTGATCTGGGCGTAGGTCTCGCCATCGGCAAGGGGCGTCACGGCTGTCATCGACTCGCTGCGGAGCGTGCCGCCGATGACGTCCTGGAGCGTCAGTTTCTGGCCGGCCAATGCACAAGTGGCCATCATCGCCAGGGCAATGAAGGAAGTGAAGATTCTTTTCATAGTAGTCGGGTTTGGGGTTATCTGATTCTGTCGGCTGAACGGACGAGCTTCTCGTCGTCGAGTATGCCCTTGCGGGCCAGGAATATCAGGATGACAGCCACCAT
Organism: uncultured Prevotellaceae bacterium; assembly: GCA_946617675.1. GTDB lineage: Bacteria > Bacteroidota > Bacteroidia > Bacteroidales > Bacteroidaceae > Prevotella. The sequence continues at coordinate 31,050 of CAMOKH010000108.1, forward strand.
AGGCAGCGACTCGGTGACACCGGCCACGCCCTCGAGCACGGCCAGACCGACGTACCAGGCCAGGATGACGAACATCCCGACCAGACACAGACGGGCCTGAACGATGCGGCGGTTGTACTGGAAGATCGTGTAGTTCGAGAGTGCGGCCGACACGGCCAGCAGCACGTCGATCCACTCAAGGCGCAGGAAGATACACACCAGCACGAGGATGGCGGCCAGGAGCAGGAAAAGGGTTTGCTTACGTTGTATCATGACGCGATGCCACTCTGCTTAAATGTCCTCGACTTCCAACTCCTTCTCCTTGGGCTGCGGCTGATCCTTCAGAGGGTCGCGCCAGTAGACTTGGCCGTCGATGAACTCCTGGGTGGCCAGCAGCGAGGGCTTGGGCAGCTTCTCGTAGTAGCGCGAGATTTCGATTTGTTCGCGGTTCTCGAAGACCTCCTCGAGCGAGTCGTTGTAGCTGGCGAACTCGGCCAGCTTCTTGCTGAGGTCATCCTTGATCTGCATCGATATCTGGTTGGCACGCTTGGCAATGATAGCGACACTCTCATAGATGTTGTCTGTATCCTTACAGAGATCCATGACGTTGCGGGTAACGGTGTTTACCGGAGCTTTTGATTTCTTGTAATCCATCTTTGTTATTTACGGTTTAACGATTTTCTATTTTCGGTTGACGATTAACGGATTGGCGGCGAGCCTAATCCTTGGTTATCTTCTTGCACTTGGTAATGTAGCGCTGGGCCAGGTCCTTCTCCTTTGACTCGGGAAACTCGTTGAGGAATCCGTAGCACTCGTCCTCGGCATCGCGGTAGCGCTCAAGGCGGCGCTCCTCAGAGCTATTCTCGGCCAGCTGGAACTTGCTCTTCATGATGAGCAGCGAGAAGTCTTCGCGGAGATTGGTGAAGGGATAGGTCTTCAGGGCGTTCTCGGCGGTGATGATGCAGGCCGTGTAGTTGCTCTCGTTGTTGGCGTTGATGTTGCCGAAGTAGCCGCCGAGGTTGTAGTAGAGCTTGGCCGAGAGGTACTCCTTCATGATGAGCTTGTCCTGCAGCTCGAAGAGCTTCTCCTGAGCCTCGGGGCGCAGCTCGGAGTCGGGGAACTGGTCGAGGAACGACTGGTAGGCACTGATGGCACCGATGGTGGGCGTCTGGTCGAGACGGGGCTCGGGGGCACTCTCGTAGAGCGACTCGCCGACGTAGAAGGCGGCCTTCTCGGCATAGATGCCCTTGGGGTATGACGAGCCGTACTTCTTGAACGTCAGCGATGCACTCTCGTAGTCGCGACTCATGTACTGGGCCATGCCCAACATATAGAGACTCTCCTGGGCGTACTCGCCGGCCTTCAGCGCCGTCACCAGTTCCTGCAGCAGCGTGACGGCCTGGTTGAAGCGGCCCTCGGCAAAGCACTGCTTGGCATACTCGTAGCGATAGTCGTAGTCCTGAGACTTCAGAACCTGGTTAAATTCGCCCGCACAGCCGCTCATCAGCAAGGCCATGCAAGCTAAGATAAATGCGTATCTCTTCATTTAAGGTGCAAAATTACTGATTTTCCGCCGAACTGCAAAGGGAATTAGGGAAAATTGAAGTTTAGAAATTGAAAATTGAAGATTTTTTGCACTTAACGTGCCCGATTGTGGGCTTTTTGTAGTAACTTTGCACCTGTATTATGGCATCATTCAAACTCACATCGAAATATCAGCCTACGGGCGACCAGCCCGAGGCCATACGGCAGTTGACCGACGGACTGGAGCGCGGCGACCAGGCTCAGGTCCTGCTCGGCGTCACCGGGTCGGGTAAGACGTTCACCATTGCCAACGTCATTGCCAACGCCGGGAGACCCACACTCATACTGAGCCACAACAAGACGCTGGCAGCTCAGCTCTACGAGGAGATGCGAGGCTTCTTCCCCGAGAACGCCGTCGAGTACTACGTCAGCTACTACGACTACTACCAGCCAGAGGCATACCTACCTACCACCGACACCTATATAGAAAAAGACCTGGCCATCAACGAGGAGATTGACCGCCTGAGACTCTCGGCCGTGTCGAACCTGCTGTCAGGGCGGCGCGACGTCGTCGTCGTGTCGAGCGTCAGCTGTATCTACGGTATGGGCAGCCCCGTGGCACTGCAGGAGAACGTCATCGAACTGCACCGCGGACAGCGCCTCGACCGCAACATGCTGCTGCGACGGCTTGTCTCGGCGCTCTACACCCGCAACGACCTCGACCTGGCGCGGGGAAACTTCCGCGTCAAGGGCGACACCGTCGACATTGCACTGGCCTACAGCGAGGTGGTGCTGCGCGTCACGTTCTGGGACGACGAGATCGACCAGATTGAAGAGGTCGACGCCGTCACCTTCAGCCGAATGGCTACGTTCGAGGAGTATAAGCTCTACCCGGCTAACCTCTTTACCACCAGTCAGGAGCAGACCAACATTGCCATTCGCCAGATTCAGGACGACCTGACGGCCCAGGTGGACTACTTTAACGAGATTGGCGACCCACTTAAAGCTCAGCGCATTAAGGAGCGTGTAGAGTACGACATGGAGATGATCAAGGAACTGGGCCACTGCTCGGGCATCGAGAACTACTCGCGATACTTCGACGGCCGAAAGGCCGGCGAGCGGCCATACTGCCTGCTCGACTTCTTCCCCGACGACTTCCTGCTCGTGGTCGACGAGAGCCACGTCTCGGTGCCGCAGATCAGCGCCATGTACGGCGGCGACCGCTCGCGAAAGCGCAACCTCGTCGAGTACGGCTTCCGGTTGCCCGCCGCCTTCGACAACCGGCCGCTGACGTTCGACGAGTTCCACCAGATGATCCACCAGGCCATCTACGTCTCGGCAACACCCGCCGACTACGAACTGAACGAGGCCGAGGGCGTCGTCGTAGAACAGGTGATACGCCCCACGGGACTGCTCGACCCCGAGATTGACGTGCGACCGACGGAGAACCAGATTGACGACCTCATGGAGGAGATACGCCAGCGCACGGAGCGCCACGAGCGCGTGCTCGTGACCACGCTGACCAAGCGCATGGCCGAGGAACTGACGGAGTACCTGATGAACCACCAGGTGCAGACGGCCTACATACACAGCGACGTGGCCACACTCGACCGCGTGAAGACGCTCGACGACCTACGGCGCGGCGTCTACGACGTGCTCGTGGGCGTCAACCTGCTGCGCGAGGGTCTCGACCTGCCCGAGGTGTCGCTCGTGGCCATCCTCGATGCCGACAAGGAGGGATTCCTGCGCTCGCACCGCAGCCTGACCCAGACCGCCGGGCGCGCCGCCCGCAACGTGAACGGCCGCGTCATCATGTATGCCGACACCATCACCCAGTCGATGCAACTGACCATCGACGAGACCAACCGCCGACGCTCGAAGCAGCTGGCCTACAACGAAGCCCACGGCATTACTCCAACGCAAATCGTCAAGACGCTGTCGCAGAGCAGCTTACGCCACGAGGAGGTGTCACCAGACGTCCGCGAGCTGCAGCGCTCGATGCCCAGCATGGACTATGTGGTCGCTGCCGACCCCATCGTCAGCCGCATGACACGCCCGCAGCTGGAGAAGAGCATCGCCGAGACGACGCGCCTCATGAAGGAAGCCGCCAAGAAGCTCGACTTCCTGCAGGCTGCTCAGTATCGCGACGAGATCCTACGCCTGCAGCAGGAGCTGGAACTGAAATAGGCGAAGCAGCGACCGAGGCTGCACACCAGAAACGACAAAAAAAATCCCGATGCCAGAAGCACTGGGATTTTAATGTTTAATAAATAATGATTGCTTACAGCGGGGTTAATTATTATTTGTTAATGATTAAAATCATATAATTACTCAGCTGCGGGAGCCTCGGCCTCTGCGGCAGGAGCCTCAGCCTCAGCGACGGGAGCCTCAGCCTCGGCGGCGGCAGCCTCCTCACCCTCAACGGGAGCGGCGGGAGCCTCACGGAGAGCCTTCTCAGCATCCTCGATAGCCTTCAGCTCGTCGGCATTCTCAGCAACGACCTTGACGGGAATCTCAACGATGACCTCCTTGTGGAAGTGAACGGTAGCCACGTAGTCGCCAACCTTCTTGGCATCCTTCATGGTGATGATCTTGCGGTCGATCTCCTTACCCATCTGAGCCAGGCACTCAGCAACGGCAGCAGCACCTACAGAACCGTAGAGCTGACCGGTGACGCTGACCTTTGCGGGAATAACCAGCTCGACACCCTCAAGAACCTTGGCACGCTCCTCAGCGGCAGCCTTCTGGGCAGCCAGCTTGTGAGCCTGCTGACGCAGATTCTCAGCCAGGACCTTCTTAGCCGAAGCCGAAGCGATAACACCCTTTCCCTGGGGGATGAGGTAGTTACGGCCATAACCCGACTTGACGTTTACGATATCGTTCTTAAAACCTAAGCCGATAATATCTTCTTTCAGTATAATTTCCATAATGCTTGCGTCCTCCTTCTGGTTTACTTCATCATGTCGGTTACATAAGGCAGCAGCGCAATCTGACGGGCGCGCTTGACGGCCTGAGCCACGCGGCGCTGATACTTCAGAGAGGTGCCCGTAATGCGGCGGGGAAGAATCTTGCCCTGCTCGTTCAGGAACTTCTTAAGGAACTCGGGATCCTTGTAGTCAATGTACTTGATGCCGCTCTTCTTGAAACGGCAGTACTTCTTCTTCTTCGTGTCGATAGAAGGAGCATTCAAATAGCGGATTTCACTCTGTTCAGCCATAACTTAAGCCTCCTCTGTCTTTGCGCCAAGCTTTGCCCTACGCTTCTCGGCGTACTCAACGGCATACTTGTCAAGTTTCACGGTCTGGAAACGAATGACCTTCTCGTCACGACGATAGGCAGTCTCCAATGTCTTAATCACTTCTGGCTCAGCCTTGAACTCTATCAGGCAGTAGAAACCTGTAGACTTCTTCTGAATAGCATAAGCCATCTTCTTCAATCCC